>CAYVYD010000268.1:0-3841 GCA_964454415.1 uncultured Hyphomicrobiaceae bacterium
GGGCTGATCGTCAAGAACGGCAACGGCACCGAGACCTATTGCCCCTCCGACGTCAGCCTCTTCATGGAGAAGGGGATCGACAGGGACTTGGTCATGCAGGAGAGCCCGGTGCCCTCCTGGTGCCACCCCGAAGCGAACGGCCGGGAAATGCCGCTGGCCGCGACAGGCTAGCGAATGAGCGCCCTCCTCCCTTGCTCCGGAGGACCGGCGGGATGCACAATGACGTCAAGGAAACAACGGGTAGCCCAAGGCACCCGCGTCGAAGGAGGAACGGTCATGGGTTGGAACATCGAGGGCCAATTTTTCGAGACTTGCAGCTGCAACTATCTCTGCCCCTGCATCTTTACCAATCTGGAAGCCAAGCCCACCGAGGGCAAATGCGACTTCGCCTTTACTTTCAGCATCGACGAGGGCGAGAAGGACGGCGTTGACCTTTCCGGCCTAAACTTCGTCGTGCTGATGCGCGCGCCCGGCGTCATGGTCGACGGCGGTTTCGTTGGCGGTCTGATCGTCGACGACAGGGCGACGCCCGAGCAGATTGAGGCGATCAGCGCCATTATGAGCGGCGACGTCGGCGGCCCCATGGCTAATTTGGCGCCACTAGTGGCCGAGATGCGGGGCGTCGAGCAGTGCCCCATCGAGATCACCCATAATGGCGTCTATTACGCCGTAAAGGCAGGCGATTTTGTCGAGCAAGCCTGCCGGGGTGTCACCTCCTTGGCGGACGAGTCCGACGTCATGTACATCGACAAGACTGGGCATCCCGCCAATCAGCGCCTGGCGCTGGCGCGCGCCGAAAAAACCAAGTTCAACGCCTTCGGCATTGAGTGGGAGGATGCGAGCGGCACGCGCAACGGCCACTTCGCCCCGTTCTCCTGGTCGGGCTAGGGCCCTTGAGCTTCGACCGCGCCGTCGTCGCGGCGCTGCGCCATGAGCGCGTCACCATTCTGCTGAGCCTCGTCGCGCTCACCGCGCTTGCCTGGAGCTATCTCTTCTGGGACGCCGCGCGCATGGGCGCGATGGAGATGCCCGGCATGGCGATGCCGGCGCCGGCCCTCGGCTGGCCGCTCGCGCTCATTACCTTCCTGATGTGGACCATCATGATGATCGGCATGATGGTGCCCTCCGTCGCCCCCACCGTGCTGCTCTACGCGGCCATGGTGCGCGAGAACCGCGCGCGCGGCCGCGCCCTCGCGCCCGCCCATATGTTCACCGCTGGCTATCTGTTGAGCTGGACCGCGTTCAGCCTGGTGGTCACCGCGCTGCAATTGCTGCTCATGCGGCTGGCGCTGGTCTCGCCGATGATGGTCTCGACCAGTGCCTGGCTTACCGGCGGCATTCTGATCGCCGCCGGTCTCTACCAGTGGCTCCCCCTCAAGGACGCCTGCCTGCGGTTCTGCCGCTCGCCGATGCATTTCATCGTCGGCCGCTGGCAGCCGGGCAATATGGGGGCGTTGCGCATGGGTGCGGAGAACGGGCTTTATTGCGTCGGCTGCTGCTGGGCGCTGATGCTGGTGCTGTTCGCCGGCGGGGTCATGAATCTGGGGCTCTGCGCGCTGGTCGCGGGCTTCGTCATCCTCGAGAAGCTGCTTCCCTTCGGTCACCTCACCGCGCGCGCGGCGGGCGTCGTTCTGATCGGCCTCGGCGCCTGGACGCTGGCCGGCGGCGGCCCCTTCCAGGCCTGAGCCTTCGCTCAAGCCCCGTTCATCACGATGACGCCGCGCCCGCTCAGCGTGCCGTTTTGCATTTGATCGAGCGCCTCTCCCAGCCGTTCCAGCGGAAACTTGGTGATGACGGGCTTGATGCCGTGCGCCACCGCGAAGCCGAGCGCGTCGCGGATGTCCGCGCGCGAGCCGATCAGCGAGCCGATCACCCGGCGCTCGGCGAGGATGAAGTCGGTCGGCGCGAAGGAGAGCTCGTCCTCGATGACGCCGACCACCACCAGCGTGCCGTGGCGCCCCAGCCCCGGAAAGCACGCCTTCATCATCGCCGCCGACGGCGCCGTGGCGATGATCACGTCGGCGCCGCCCTCCCAGCCCTGCAACGCCTTGGTGACGTCGTCCGTCTTGGCGTTGATGAAGCGTTCGGCGCCGAGCGCGCGCGCCTCCTTCTCCTTCTCCATCGTCGAGGATATAACCGCGACGCGCCCTCCCATGGCGCGCGCGTAGAGGACGCCCATATGCCCGAGCCCGCCAAGGCCGGTGATCGCGACCCTATCGCCTGGCTCGAAGCCCGCGTTGCGAAGTCCCGCGAACACCGTGAGCCCGGCGCACATCAATGGTGCCGCGTCGGCGAAGTCGATGCCATCGGGCAGCTCGGAGATATGGCGCGCCGGCGCCGACATGAACTCCTGAAAGCCGCCATCCTTGGTGACGCCTGTGATCTGGATATCGGAACAGAGCACCTCGTCGCCCTCCAAGCACGCCGCGCAATGGCCGCAGGAGGAGTAGAGCCAGGGCATGCCGACCCTCATGCCCTTCTCGGGCCAGTCGACGCCCGCCCCCACCTCCTCGACGACGCCCGCCACCTCATGGCCCGGCACGATCGGATAGGCGGCGATGTCGGTATAGGGAAACGCTCCTTGCCACACGTCGAGGTCGCCGTGGCAGACGCCGCAGGCCTCGACCTTGATCAATACCTCGCCGGGACCGGGATCCGGGCGGTCGCGCTCGGTGATCAGGATTGGCGTTTTCGGTTTTTCGACGACGGCAGCTCTCACGGCGTTTCCCTCATTCTGCGTTTCCAACTCTCGGGACGGTTTCTGCGACGGGCGACCATTGTTATATGAGCGCCGTCATGCATGTGATAATCGGTCGGTTTGGCAAATGACTATTACAGGTGAGTAATAATGACGGTCTTCGAAGGGGTGCGTGAATTTCTTGCGGTGGCGGAAACCAACGGCTTTTCCGCGGCGGCGCGGAGCCTCGGTGTCTCTGTCGCCCATGTGAGCCGCCGGGTCTCGACGCTGGAAGATCGGCTTGGTGTGCAACTCGTTGCCCGCACCACGCGGCGTGTGCGGCTGACCGATGCCGGGCGCGAATACCATCAGCGTTGCGCAGAGATCATGCAGCGGTTGGAGGAAACCAACCAGCTGGTGTCGGGACAAATGGCCGAGGTCGAGGGTCTGTTGCGGATTTCTGTCGCCGGCATGTTCGCCGAGCATCATATCGTGCCGGCGCTCACCGGGTTTGCGCGCGAGCATCCAAAGCTCGCCATCGAGATCAATTTCGACACCCGTTACGTCAACTTCGTTGATGAAAACATCGATTTTGCCATTCGTTACGGCGCCGTATCGGATTCGAGTCTGATTGCCCGCAAGCTCGCCGATCACAAGCGCGTTGCCGTTGCCAACCCCGTCTATTTTGACCGCCACGGCCACCCTCAAAGTCCCCAAGATCTACGCTTGCACAGTTGCCTCGTTTGCGGCGAGTACGAGCGCTGGCCTTTCCAAGCGCCCCACGGCCCCGAGGAGGTGCGCGTTTCCGGCAACTGGCGCTCCAACAACGAGGCCGCCATCGTCGAGGCCTGCCGTAACGGCATGGGAATCGCCTATCTTCAGCGTGAGAATTTCGGCGCGGCCCTGGATGACGGCCGGCTGACGCCGACGCTCGAGCCCTATTGGTTGAAAGAATTCACCTCATGGATAGTTTATCCGAGCCGCAAGTACCTGCCCGGTCGCGCCAGGCTGGCGGTCGAGTATTTGCTCGACCACTTCCGCGATTGGCGGCAGCCATAGGGCTGGCATGCCCACTTGCGGCCAGGCCGAGCCCTTGGCGTGCGCCTGCGGCCCGAAGGCCTGTCTCTTATACACATCTCCGAGCCCACGAGACTAGGCATGATC
>CAYVYD010000269.1:0-1995 GCA_964454415.1 uncultured Hyphomicrobiaceae bacterium
ACCAGCCCACCGCGTCGCCTCCCTCCAGCGCGCGGGCGGTGGCCTCGAAGAGCTCGTCGTCGGCGAGCACGGTGAACTTGGCACCAACCTTCGTGAGGCGCCTTTCGATCTCGGCCTTGGCGAAGGCGGGCCCCAGATAGGCACCTTGCATGGCGTCCTTGCCGTTCGTCCTCCCGCGCGGCGCGCCTGCGTGGAGGTGGTGGGCGGCATAGGCGGCGCCCAGAGCGCCACCGGCGTCGCCGGCGGCCGGCTGGATCCAGATGTTCTCGAAAGAGCCCTCGCGCAGCAGCTTGCCGTTGGCGACGCAATTGAGCGCGACGCCGCCGGCCAGGCACAGATTGGGAAGGGAGTAGGTCTCGGCCAGGTTGCGGGCGATGCGCAGCATCACCTCCTCGGTCACCTGCTGGACCGAGGCGGCGAGGTCCATCTCGCGCTGGGTGACGGGATCGCCTGGGCGGCGCGGCGGGCCGCCGAACAGTCGATCGAAGCGCTTGTTGGTCATGGTGAGGCCGGTGGCGTAGTCGAAATAGCGCTGGTCGATCCAGAAGGAGCCGTCGGGCTTGACGTCGATCAGCTTCTCCATGATGAGGGGCGCGTATTTGGGTTCGCCATAGGGGGCGAGCCCCATCACCTTGTATTCGCCCGAATTGACCTTGAAGCCGGTGTAGTAGGTGAAGGCCGAATAGAGCAGGCCGAGGCTGTGCGGCCAGCGGATCTCGCGCACCATCTCGAGCGCGTTGCCGCGGCCGATCGACACCGAGGCCGTGGTCCATTCGCCGACGCCGTCCATGGTCAGCACCACCGCCTCCTCGAAGGGCGAGGGAAAGAAGGCGGATGCCGCGTGGCTCTGGTGATGCTCGGCGAAGAGCAGCTTGTTCTCGACTTCGCCCGAGGGCGCGAAGGGCTCGAGCGCCTTGATGAGATTCGGCTTCTGAAACAGCTTCTCCTTGATCCATACCGGCATCGCCATGCGGAAGGAGGGGAAGCCGCGCGGCGCGCAGGCGAGATAGGTCTCGATCAGGCGTTCGAATTTGAGGAACGGCTTTTCGAAGAAGCAGACGTAATCGGCCTCATCGAGGCTGATACCCGCCTCCTCCAGGCAGTAGCGGACAGCGTGCTCGGGAAAGCGCGCGTCGTGCTTGACCCGGGTGAAACGCTCCTCCTGGGCGGCGGCGGCGATCTGGCCGTCGTCCAGCAGCGCGGCAGCGCTGTCGTGATAGAAGGCGGAAATGCCGAGAATGCGCACGGCTCATCGCGCTCCCGTCGCCAGGTGGTTGGCGGGCCGGTCCGGGGGCATCAGAATATCGTGTAGATGAACGGCGCGATGGCGGAGCCCTGGGCCAGGATCAGCAGGCCGCCGAAGACCACCAGGGTGATGATCACCGGGGCGAGCCACCACTTCTTGCGGGCGCCCATATAGGCGATGAGTTCTTTGAGGATCGAGACCATGGGACCTGTGATGCGAGTGCTCAGAACTGATTGATCATGGAGCCGGGCGCGGCCTCGCTGCCGCGGGCGCTCCAATAGGTCGCGGATCCGGGCGCGCGGCTTGCGCCCAGCGGGTCGCGCAGCCGTTGCATCAGCAGGCCCGCGGGAACGATGGCGAGCGCGTAAAGCAACAGCATGACGAGCGGACTGACGACCCGGTTGAGCAGCAGCGAGAGGCGGAACCAGGCGCGGTTGAGGGGCGCCAGCAGGCCCGGCCGCAGCCAGCTTGCGAGCGCGAAGGCGAGCGAGGCGATCAGCGCGGGAACCGCGATGGCGGGGTTGGCGCGGGAGAGCACGGCGATGAGCGCCGCGACGCCGGCGAAGACGAGCCCGGTCGAGCGGTCCGACGGCGGGGCCGGCGCAGCGTCTGCGTAGCGCTCGTGAAAATCGCCTTTGGTCGCCTTCATCCTCGAGCTCTCCTTTGCCCGCGCCTTCCGCCGCGCACCGTTGACGGGACCGGGCCGCCTCTATATACACAGCTCGATTTTCCGGCGCCAGCGCCGCGCG
>CAYVYD010000269.1:2095-3785 GCA_964454415.1 uncultured Hyphomicrobiaceae bacterium
CCGGCGACAAGAAGGCGGCGCAAACGGCTCTCCGCGAGGCCCAGCCCCACGTCATGAGGGCGGCGCAAAAAAACGTCATCCACGCCAACGTCGCCAGGCGTAAAATCTCACGGCTTTCGGCGCGGGTTCGCGCCATGGGCAGCTAGAGCCGCTTTCCACAAATTCTTCACTTTTATTGCAGCGGGAGGGCAGTGCGTCCGCCGCGCCGAACCCCGCATTTCAAATTTTTGCAGATTCAAGACGTTATTGTCTCACCCGCCGTGAAAACGCGACCGGGCGGAGGCGGGGCGGCCATTTGGGCGGCGCGCGGACGCCTCGGCTTTCTAGGAAAAAATCGCAGTTTTTGGCGATCCTTGCGCGACGATGACGAAGCGACGATTCCGCCTGCAATCCCAGCGAGTTGATGTGAGACAGCGCCTCCAATCGAGGGCTCAAGAGTCGGGAATGGCCCTAAAAATCCGCACCGGTGGTGCATTATAGCCATTGCATCAGCAAATGGCGGCGCTATAATCGAAACATCCGAACGGGGCAGATCCCCAAAAACTAGTATTTTCTAGTAATTTGTCAGCATAAGCTGGCAGATATTCAGTATATTTGCGTTAAAATTCAGCAAGATAAATCCCATCAAGGGATCTTATTCTTGCGCTGAAGAAAAATGGTTGCGGATAGGGTTCGGGTTTGCCGACATCGAATTCGCGTAGTCTTGTGTTTGAGTAGTTTGGCGGCTTTGGGGTAGTGAGATCATCGTGGCCGAGTCGGAACAGCGACTTGGAGTGGACGACGTTGACGTGAGCGTTGTTTGGGAGCGGTTGGCCACTGATCCCAGCGCGCGGTTGATCGATGTGCGGACACGCGCGGAGTGGGCGTTCGTCGGGGTGCCGGATCTGGCGGCCATAGGCAAGCAAGTCCTATTGGCCGAATGGGCGTTTCCCGACAAGCGGCTCAATCCACATTTTACCGACCAGCTCCAGTCGATGCTCGGCGTGCACGGGGCTGGCAGGGACGCTGATCTCTATTTCATTTGCCGTTCGGGCGTCCGGAGCCGCGCCGCAGCACAGGCGTTGGCAACGGTTGGGTACCGCGCTTGCCACAATGTCGCGAACGGCTTCGAGGGGCCGCCCGACAATGAGCGGCATCGGGGGCGGATTGCCGGCTGGAAGGTCGCGGGTCTTCCCTGGTCCCAGGGGTAGGGAGGCCGGACTGCCGCGGACTTCCGGACGCGATGGGAGCCATGGCTCAGGGGTGCCGCCACGGCGGCGAAGGGAAAACGGCGCCGGGGCACCGAAAGAACGGGGCACTGACGCTCCAGGGGAACGACATGACCGAAAAGCATCAGGTCAGCAGGGCGGCGCGGGATCAAGCAAGAAGCGTTGAAGGGGGCGCTCAACATCAACAGCGGAACGGAAAGAGCAATCTCGAATGCTGGCAGCGCATTCGCAAGCGCCTGCGCGCCGAGCTCGGCGAAGACGTATTTTCGAGCTGGTTCGGACGGGTCGAGCTGGAAGACGTCAACGCCGCGACGGTACACGTCTCGGTACCGACCCGGTTCCTCAAGAATTGGCTGCAATCCCATTACTACGAGCGCCTGTTGCAGTGCTCACAGGACGAGTTCCCCGACACCTCGCGCATCGAATTTCGTGTCCGCCGGCCGCATGACGGAAACGAGCGGTCCGGAGTGGAGCCGCGGGAA
>CAYVYD010000270.1:0-3754 GCA_964454415.1 uncultured Hyphomicrobiaceae bacterium
GGCTTCGACGGGATCGAATTGCGCTACGCCGTTTGGCGTCCCACCGCGGGCAAGGTCAGGGGATCGGTCTGTGTCTTCGGCGGGCGGGGCGAATTCATCGAAAAATATTTCGAGACCATCGGGGATCTGCGCCGACGCGGATTTCACGTCGCGGCCATGGACTGGCGCGGCCAAGGGGGCTCGGGCCGGCTGCTTAAAAGTCCGCGCAAGGGGCACGTCGAAGACTTTGGCGATTTCGACCGCGACGTTGCGACCTTCATGAAGGAGATCGTCCTGCCCGACTGTCCCCCGCCCTATTTCGCGCTGGCCCACTCCATGGGCGGGAATATTCTCCTGCGCGCCGCGCGCCAACCCGATTGCTGGTTCGAGCGCATCGTGACGGTCGCTCCGATGATCGGTCTTTGCGACCTTCCGTTCGCGCCGGCCACGTCGCTGCGCATTGCCGAGGCCGCGATGTATTTCGGTCTGGGAGACGCCTACATTCCGGGAGGCAGCGACCGTTCGTGGGAAAGCGAGCCCTTCGAGGGCAACGTCTTGACCGCGAGCGAGAGCCGCTTCACGCGCAACAAGAACGTGCTCGAAGCAGCCCCCCAGCTTGGTATCGGCTCGCCGACGATCGGCTGGCTCCACGCCGCCTTGGAATCGATGGCGCTCGTCAACGACGTCGATTTCCCTGCCTCGGTCCGCGTGCCCACGCTGATGTTCGCGGCCGCCAACGACAAGGTCGTCGACGACCGCGCGATCGAGGAACTCGCCGCGCAACTGAAGGCGGGCTCGCAGATCGTCATCGAGGGCGCCCGCCATGAAATCCTGCAGGAGCGCGACGAACCGCGCGAGCAATTCTGGGCCGGGTTCGACGCCTTCGTGCCGGGCAGCACCGTCGGCTGAGGCGGCCTCACGACGTAGCCGATAGAACGGCCAAGGCCGCCTCGTGAAGGCTTGCGTCCCCGGCAGCGACGATGCGGCCGCCCTCCGCGGCATAGCCGCCGTCCCATCGGGACACCGTTCCTCCGGCGTGCTCGATGATGGGAATGAGGGGAGCTATGTCGTGGGGTTTGAGCCCCGCCTCGACGACGAGATCGATGTGGCCGGCCGCAAGCAGGCAATAGGCATAGCAGTCGCCGCCGAACCGACGCATGCGAACGCTCCCGCTCAGTGCCTCGAAGCGGTCCCGCTCGAGGCCCGCCTGCAATAGATCCACACTGGTGGTCGTCATAATCGCGTCGCCCAGCCGGGCGCAACGGCGCGTTTCGAGCCCGGACGTCTTGCCGTCGGGGCCGCGGTACCAGGCGCGCTTCCCGTCGCTCCAATAGCGCTCGCCCGTGAAGGGCTGATTCATCAACCCAAGCACGGGGAGGCCGTCAGCCATCAGCCCGATCAGGGTGCCCCACAGGGGCGAACCGGTGATGAAGGCCTTGGTGCCGTCGATCGGATCGATGAACCAGCTCAATCCCGCGCTGCCGTCCTTGACGCCGAACTCCTCCCCAACGATGCGGTGGTCCGGATAGGCTTTCGCGATCGCCTTGCGGATCGCGTCCTCGGCATCGAGGTCGGCATCGGTTACGGGATCGAACTGATCATTCTTTGCCGCCTTATTGTCGACGGTTCCGCGCCGCCGGAAACGGGGCAGGATGAATCGTTCCGACAAGTCCGCCAGGCGATGAGCAAACGCAGAGAGGCGTTCCAAGTCCGACGCGCCGAGCTCCGTTGGAAGGGTCATGGCAGCATAATTATATTATATTTTTCATATATTTATTTGGTTGCGCAGCACAAATTTCGTTGGCTTGGAAAAACCGAGCAACGGTTTCTATCGCATCGCACAGTGGCGGAATTCCGCCGAAAAATGTGATTTTTCGAATTCCGATCGGAAAATATCTTGAAATTTGTGCGGCGCAATGACATATTGTTGCAATGCGGTATTGAATTTGATTTCATACCGCTGCCCTCCTTGGGCGTTTCCTCCCTAGACTTGGGCCGTTCGGATTCCGGACGGCCCTTTTTCTTTGTGTCGACCGGCACGCGGCGATTATTCGGCGGCCCAGCGCGGAACCTGAACGAGTTCTGGCGACATCTCGAAAACCACCTTCGCCAGCGTCTCCAGATCCTTCCGGAGCGCGGCGTAACCCGAACTGAGTTGAAACGTGGCCTCGTCGAGATAGAGCGCGCGGTTGACCTCGATCTGCAGCGCGTAAAGGCCCCGTGCGGGTTGCCCGTAATGCTCGGTGATGTAGCCCCCGGCATAGGGCTTGTTCTTGGCGACCGCGTAACCCATCGCCCTGAGCTGGGACATCACGAACCGGGTGAGCTCGGGACCGCAAGAAGCGCCGAACCGGTCGCCCAGTACGAAGTCGGGGCGGTTTTTCGGATGTTCACCGCTTGGGTAGGACGGCATCGAATGGCAATCGACGAGGATCGTGAAACCGAACGTTTGCCGGCAACGGCCGACGAGCTCCTGGAGCCGCATATGATAGGGTTCGTAGAGCCGCTTGATGCGGTACAGCGCGGCCTCGAGCCGCAGGGGTTCGCGGTAGATCTCCTCCTGATCGGTGACCACCCGCGCGATCGTCCCCAATCCGCCGATCACCCGCACCGTCTGGGTGTTGGCGTAATGCGGCAGCTCACCGGCGATCAGGGCGGGATCGAGCTCGTAAGGCTCCCGGTTGACGTCCAGATAGGCTCGCGGGAAGTGCGCGCGCATCAACGGCGCGCCGAGCCCCACCACCGGCATGAACAAGTCGTCGACATAGGCGTCCTCGGATTTGCGCAGGGTCAGGGGATCGAGCCGCGAGGCCTGCAGGAACGATGCCGGATAGGTGCGGCCGCTATGGGGTGAATTGAACACGAAGGGCGCGGTGAGCCGTGCTGGCTCGCACACGCTGAATGGCGGTGTCAATTCCGCATCAATGACCTCTTCTTCCGCGCGCGACATCGGCCAACGACCATCCAACGACTCTCGAGGCCAACCAATCGATCAGCCTTACCTCCGACCAAGCCGTCGGAACTCTGCCAAGGCGCGGCGTGACTGTCCAGTGGCGAGGTGCGGGAACAGCGGGGCGCCGATGGAGCGGGCGGGCGCCGCCCGCCCGTTCACGATGATCGAGATATTTGAATGCGCGAAGACTTCACGCGTTGTTAAATACGTTTTGCAGGATGTTAAGGATTATGGCCGAGATTGGCGTTGAGATAATCTGTGGTCGTGGAGGAGCCGTAAAATGCCCGCTAACGAGCTCAACAGCGGCGCCTTAAACCGCATCCTCCTGGCGGAGGACGACGACGATATGCGGCGATTCCTCGTCAAGGCGCTGCAGAAGGCGGGCTACGAGGTGATTTCCTTCGGCAATGGAGCCGACGCGTTCGAGCGTCTGAAGGAGGAGCCCTTCACGCTGCTGCTGACCGACATCGTCATGCCGGAGATGGATGGAATCGAGCTCGCCCGCCGCGCCGCCGAGCTCGATCCCGAGTTGAAGATCATGTTCATCACCGGGTTTGCGGCGGTCGCCCTCAACCCGGAAAGCCACGCCCCCACCGGCGCCACGGTGCTGTCGAAACCCTTCCATCTGCGCGACTTGGTGGAACAGGTGGAGCGGCTGATCGCCGCCTGATTTCTCCCCGGCCGCGATGGAGCGGGGCACCTTGCCTCCTCCCGGCATTGCCGATATAGGAATCCGATCAGTCCGCCCGCTCTTCGAGCGGACTCGAGGGCGCGTAGCTCAGCGGGAGAGCACTACGTTGACATCGTAGGGGTCGCTGGTTC
>CAYVYD010000271.1:0-3740 GCA_964454415.1 uncultured Hyphomicrobiaceae bacterium
GGCGGCGTGTCGCTGGTGTCGTAGGGCGCGGGGCGCGCCCGGACGCAGCCGTTCCAGGCCTTGTTGGTGATCTCGTCGTAAAGCGCGAGCACGTTGGTTCCGGCGGTGAAGTCCTCCGCGGCGGTGCTGGAGAGCGCATTGACGTCGATCCAGCCCGAATTGAGGTTGCCCGAGCCGATATTGACGGCGGCCGCGAAGGGCACCAGTCCGATCTTGAGATCGTCGGACGTCTCGTCGTCGCCATAGAGGGTGTTCACAAGCTGCGTCGCCGCGGCCTTGAGCGCGGTGAGCTTGCCGTTCCAGCTCATGGAGCCGGTGTTGTCGAGCGCCATGACGAGTTCGATGTTGCGTTGGCGCCGGGTCACTTCGGTGGTTGCGCCGACGTCGAGCTTGGTGATCGAGATCAGCCGCAGGAAGGTCGTGTCAACCGATCCGGTGGCGGAAATCGTCACCTTGTCGTCGTCCGCCGCGACCGAGATCGCAGCCGACTGCCCGGGCGCCTTGTTGGCATCGAAAAAGGCCTGGGCCTGGGCTGTGATCTCGGATTCGTCCAGATTGGTCGACGATCCGACGGCGAGGGCCGCGGCATCGATGGCATCGCTGATGGTTTGCCGTGCCGCGAGTCCGCGGGCATAGTCCATTGCCATTCCGATGACGACGATTGCTATTGGAAATGCCAAGGCGAAGGTGAGGAGCACGCTGCCCCTTCGATCACGGGTGAAACGGCCCAGCATGGCTTGACGCTCCAGATATTGTTATTGAGAAATAGCTTGAACTATATAAATTAAACGTAAGTTTCAGTTGTATATCCAATTAATTTCTCATTTTAATTATTGAATTTATTTTTTAATAAATACGTTTTACTTTTCATCGCGCTGAAAATATGCGGGATCGAGCCGCCCGACAGGCGGGTCGCCGGCGGCGGCGGTTCACTCCCTTCCGCGGCGGATGGCCTTGACAGTCCGTGCGATTCGCGATTAGAACAAAATAAGAACATATGGGAGGATCGAGTGGCGTTGAGTGGTTCTGCCGACGGCCGGGAGAAGGGCAATATGCCGCCGGCGCGGTTCAAGCGTATGCCAATCGCAGGCGGGGCGGGCGCGCGTTTTGACCTGATCGATCGTTTGCGCGCGCGTATCCGCACCATCGAACGGGCGCCCATGTCAGCCCCCCCCGCGCATCGTGACGTGGGAGGCGCCCGCTCCGCCTGCATCCCGGCGTCCCTTCCTTCGCCGTGGACCTTCGGCGTGGAGGAAATCGACGGCGCCCTTCCCTGGAATGGACTGGGACCGGACGGCGTGCACGAGGTGCGGCCGGCCTCCTATCGGGACGGTTGGGCGGCGCTTGGGTTCGCCCTCGCCCTCCTCGCGCGGCGGATAGCCACACTGCCCCCGGGCGAGGAAGGGCTCCTCCTATGGGCGTTCGGCCGGGCGTGGAGCCGCGAGTTCGGACGCCCCTGCGGCCAGGGTCTTGCCGCCATGGGGCTCGATCCGGACAGGATCGTCATGGTCGAGACGCGCCGCGACGCCGATCTCGTCTGGGCGCTGGAGGAGGGATTGAAGGCGCGCGCGCTCAACGCCCTTCTCGGACAGGTCGAGCTTGCGGGTTGGACGGCGGGCCGCCGTCTTGCGCTCGCCGCCCAAACCCACCGCACCCCCTGCCTGATCGTCTCGAGCGGCGGTCCCTCCCGACGCAAGACATCGGGCCTGGGGGCTGCCTTCACCCGTTGGCGCGTGACCGCGCGGCCCTCTGAACCCCCTTCCCTCGACGCCCGCGCGCCCGGGGCGCCACGCTGGCGGATCGAGCTCGAGCGCTGCCGCTGGGGAAGGGGCGGGCTCGTCTGGGACGTGGAGTGGAGCGATGGCGCAGATTGTTTCCGTCTGGTTGCCCCATTGGCCGATCGAGCGGTTGAAGGGCGAGAGGACCGCGCGCCCTTGCGCGCGCGTGCCGTATGACCGGCCCTTCGCCCTCGTCGCCGCGGGAGAGAAGGGCGTCAGGCTGACCGCGGTCAACGCCCCGGCCGGCGGACAAGGCCTTTTTCCGGGGCTGAGCCTCGCCGATGCGCGCGCCCGCTATCCCCATCTCGTCACCGCCCCCGCCACGCCCGAAAGGGACGCCGCCGCCCTTGCCCGGCTCGCCCGCTGGTGCGGCCGCTACAGCCCCTCGCTCAACATCGACGGGGAGCGCGCGCTGTGGATCGACGCGACCGGCTCCGCCCATCTCTTCGGCGGACTCGACGCGCTCGCCATCGACCTCGAGACCCGCTTGGCCCGCCTCGGCTTCACCGCCCGCACCGGTTGCGGCTCGACGCTCGGAGCCGCCTGGGCGCGGGCCCGCTTCAGCCCGCCCGAACGGGAGTCGAGCCTTGCCGCGCTCCCGATCGAGGGCCTGCGGCTTTCCCCCGAAACGATCGCGCTGCTGAAGCGCCTGGGGTTGCGCCGCATCGGCGATTTGGAGCTCCTGCCGCGCGCCGCCCTCAAGCGGCGGTTTCCCTCGCGGGCCGCCGCCGAGGCGGTGCTCGCCCGTCTCGATCAGGCCTTCGGCCGCCGCGACGAACCCCGCGCCCCGCTTGCCCCCCCGCCCAGCCACGTGGCGTGGCGCGTCTTTGCCGAGCCTCTGATTTCGAGCGCCGGCGTCGAGGCCGCGCTGGAAACGCTCGGCGCGGACCTCGCCGCCCGGCTGGGGAGCGCCCTTCAAGGCGCACGCCAAGTCACCCTAGCCCTTTACCGCGCCGACGGAACCTCGGCGCGCGTGCGGGCGGGCTTCGGCGGACCCTGCCGGGACGCGGATCATTTCACCCGCCTGCTGAAGGAAAAAATCAAGGATGTCGACGCCGGCTTCGGCGTCGATTGCCTGACCCTCTCAGCCACTGCCGTGGAGGGGCTTGGAGCCACGCAAGGGCGCCTGGCGGGGGAACATGACAAGGCGTCGCCCCAATGGCTGATCGACCGGCTCGCCAACCGCCTGTCGGCGGCCTGCGTGTTCACCCTGACGCCACGGGCGAGCCACATCCCCGAGCGCGCCGATGAGCGCTGCGCGGCGCTCGCGCCACGGGTCTCTTGGCGCGGCGCGCGCCCGCTCGCCCCGCTCCGGCCCGCCTTCCTGCTCGCCCGCCCCGAGCCCATCGCGGTGATCGCCGAGGTTCCCGAAGGACCGCCGCTCCGCTTCACCTGGCGGCGCCTGACCCTCCGGGTGATCCGCGCCCAGGGGCCCGAACGCATCGCGCCCGAATGGTGGCGGGCCCTCGCCCCGGCACGCGACTGGGGCACAGACAAGAGGCGGGGAGTGCCCGAAGGGCACGACCGGGATGTAAACAAAAGGCGGGGAGTGCCCGAAGGGCACGACAGGGATGTAAACAAAAGGCGGGGAGTGCCCGAAGGGCACGACAGGGAATGTAATAAGGACTCCCGCCCGCGCGACTATTACCGGATCGAGGATGCAGCCGGAGGGCGCTACTGGGTGTTCCGGGAGGGGCTCTATCAGGCCCAGGGGCAGGCCAATCCGCCACGCTGGTTTCTGCATGGGCTGTTCGGGTGATGCGCCGCACGGGACCAGGCTCTTTCCCCCGGTCATCCCGGAAGCCGCGCCAGCTTCTATCCGGGACCCAGGGGCGGTCGGCGCAGGTGCCGAGTGAAATCCCATGACCCTCCCCTATGCCGAGCTTCAGGTCACCACCAATTTCTCGTTCCTGCGCGGCGGCTCGCACGCCGATGAACTCGTGGCCCGCGCCAAGGCGCTGG
>CAYVYD010000272.1:0-3726 GCA_964454415.1 uncultured Hyphomicrobiaceae bacterium
CTCTGTAACAGGAGAGCCGGGGTAGGGAGCTACCCTGGAGCCGTCAGCGCCTGGCGGCCGGACTGACTCGGCGGTCTTGCCGGAGGGAACCAGGCGTAGAGAACGTGGGACGGTGTATTGCGTACGCACGTCTCGTCATCTGGCCCTTGACCGCCGTTGTCCGGGGCCGGCGCTGCGGCTTCCCAGGGTCCCAATCTACGCGGTCGCGTAGACATGTGGTGTCTCGGAGCGGAAATCAACCGCATTCCGCTGGATTCGCGCCGAAATCCGTCTTGCCAATCGATCCGTAAACTCTCCGGAGGCCTCGCGGTTCCCGCCCGCGCGCGCCCGACGACCTCAGCGCGGCGCGGCCTTGTCGTAGTCGTAGATCACCGGCCAGTCGTCCGCCAAATGGGTGCCGTCGCATTTCTCCCAATACTGATAGCGCACCAGCCGCAGCCCGTCGGCCGTCCAGCGGTAGCGGATCAGGCTGCCGCAATCGCCGATGCCGCGGCCGAGCTCGCGCGCGGTGATGATCTTGGTCGCCGGCTCCCAATCGGCGTTGATCAGATCGGCCTTCCCGAACCAGCCGCGGGCGTCGGAATAGGTGGCGAAAAATTCCGGGCGCGCGTCGTCGGGGTAGCGCTCGTCATGGACGTAGACCCGGTAGCCCGTGTTGTAGGGGCCGGCGAAGCAGGGCAGCAGAAACAGCACGTGGGTGGCGTCGAGCCGTCCGCGAACGATGCTCTCGGCGAAGAGCTGCGGCTGGCGCTTGGGAAAATCGCATTCGGTGTCGGCGGCGTGGGCCTTGGCGATCGCCCCGGGCAGCACCGACGCGGCGCCGCCCTCGGCGTTGCCGAGGCGTTGGGGGGCGCGATCGCCGGCCAGCCTGCGTCCCGAAGCACCCGGCGAGCTCACCGTTTGTTGCGATCCCTTGCGTCCCTGCCGAAGGTCGATCCAGGCAAGCGCCGCGTCCAACCCGGTCAGCGAAAAGGCGAGCGAGCGGCGGCTGCCCTGCTCGCGGACATAGCTGACCGCGAGACGTCTGCCCGCCCGAAGACCGGGAAACAGGGCGGCCAGCGCGTCGTCGTCGGCGACGAAATAGTTGCCTTCCAGCTCGCGGAGCTCGGCCGGCGAAGAGAGCCGCGCCGCGGGCGTGCCATTGACCCAAAAGGCGATGCCGGCGTTCTTGGCGAGCCGCCCGTCGAGCCCCAGCAAGGAGACGTGCCAGGCGGCCTTGCTCCCCGCCCGCCGGCTGATGCGCAGCAGCGTCCGTCCCGACCGCGACCTGGTCTCGGCGGCGCAAGCGCCCTCGACGCAGGCCGCCCGCCAATCATCGAACACCCGCGCCGCCGCCGCGCCGCCCGCCGAGGCGAGCAGCAGGACCGCCGCCAATCCGGCGGCGCCCGGCGTCCATGGTGCTCTGGCAAAGCGCATGCGCTCGTCCCGGAGGCGTCAACGGGATCCCCGGTCCGCCGCCGGCCCGGAGAGGGGCAAAAGAATGGGAGGCAACGCGGCGCTCGGCAAGGCCAAAGACCCGCTTTCCGGCTGACCAAGGGCCCGGCGGCCGCTCAGCGCGCGCGCCGCGCCCCGCCGCCGCGCACCGGGGGCAGGATCACGCGGGCGAGACGGCAGCGCCGCGCGCGGTCCCCGGTCCTCCCGCAGGCGGTGGGCTTCAAGTCCCTGGAGAAGCAGATCCGTACCTCGCGCAGCCGCCGTCCGCGCCCGCAGGCGACCGTGACCGCGCCGCTCTCGATCCCCTCATTGGCGGCGACGAAGTCGGCCTCGATCTGGCGCGGCGTCAAGGTCTGATAGTCGCGGGGGGCTATGTAGCGCGCCGGAATGGTGATCGCCTCGTAAAGCCGCCTCGCGATGCCGAAATAGGCCTCGGCCGACAGGCCGCTGCAGGTTCCGTGCTTGCGGTATTGGTGGATCACCAGACTGCGCGCCGGCATGATGTCGAGCATGGCGCGCAGCACCGCCTCCGGCACGAACCCCTTGCCGCCGCCCGCGCAGAACGCCGGCTGGTCCGTATCGTTCTGCGGCCACAGCCCGTGCAGCACGAAGGCGTAGGGCCGGGCGCCCGAGCACTGCGGTTCGCCCCGGCCGCGGCCCTCGTCGGCGCAGTAGCTGGGCGACCACGAGAGCGCCAGCACGTAATAGGTGAAATCGCGCCGGGCTCCCTTGATCCCATCGTTTTCGGCGGTCTTAAGGGTCCAAACAGGCAAAAGCACCAAAACAGCCAAAATGGACAAAAAGGCTCTAAATCGGCCGTCCGTCCGGTTGAGCCGCCTTGAGGCGCCCGCCCGGTGCGGCACCGCTGGATCGAGACGATTAAACAATTGTCCAACTAACCGGATTGGCGAATTGATGCGCGCTGTGATCGTGCCTATAGCACTGATGCAAACCGCCACCCCGGCGCGCTGTCAAGACGCGGCCCGGGCCCGGTCCATTGCGTTGGTCGAGGAGTTGGTGCGAGCGATGCTGATATCGGTGATCATCCCGGCCCTCAACGAGGCCGGCCGGCTTCCCGGCCTCATCGCCTCGCTCAGGGCCGAACCGGTCGCCACCGACATCATCGTCGTCGACGGCGGCAGCGAGGACGCGACCCGCGAGGCCGCCATCCGCTCCGGCGCGGTCGTGCTGGACGCACCGCGGGGCCGGGGACAGCAGCTCGCCGCCGGCTGTGCCGCCGCCCGCGGCGACGTGCTGCTGCAACTCCACGCCGACACGCAATTCCCCCAAGGCGGTCTCGCCGCTGTGAAGGCGGCGCTCGAGGCCGACCCCGAAACGCTCGGCGGCAATTTTCGTATCGTCTTCGACGGCGATACCGATTTCGCCCGCTGGCTCACCGGCTTCTACGCCTGGTTTCGCGGCCATGGCCTCTATTACGGCGACTCGGGGATATTCGTGCGCCGCCGGGTCTACGAGGAGCTTGGCGGCATCCGCCCCATCGCCGTCATGGAGGACCTCGATTTCTCCCGCCGCCTCGAGCGCGCCGGCAAGACCGTCTGCATCGAGGAGCCGGCGATCGCAAGCTCGTCGCGGCGCTTCGACGGACGCAAGCCCTGGCGCATCGTCTCGGGCTGGATCGTGATGCACGCGCTCTATTATCTGGGCGTCTCGCCCGACCGCCTTGCCGTGCTCTACAATTCGGCCCGCCGCTAGTGGGTCCTACGGCAGCCGCCACCAGGCCCAACGAACGCGGAACGCCCTAAAGATCGGCGAATCTGCCGAGGATCCGCGCCCAGCTGCGCGCGCCCTTCTTGAAGCTGGCGAGGTTGTATTTCTCGTTGGGCGAATGGATGCGGTCGTCGTCGAGCGCGAAGCCCAGCATCAGCGACTCCATGCCGAGGTCGCGCTGGAAGGATTCGACGATCGGGATCGAGGCGCCGCTCCCCATCATCACGGGTGGCTTGCCCCATTCGGCTTCGAGCGCCTCGGCCGCCGCCCGGAAGGCTGGCGCGGCGACGTCGAAGCCGACCGCCGGCGAGCCGCCCTCGCCGAGGAAGGCGATCTCGCAGTCCTCGGGAAGCCGAGCCGCGGCGAACCGGCGGAACGCCTCGAGCACGCGGGCCGGCTGCTGACCCGGCACCAGGCGGAAAGAGATCTTGGCCGAGGCCTTGGCGGGGATCACCGTCTTTGTGCCCGGCCCCGTATAGCCGCCCTGGATGCCATTGAACTCGACCGTGGGCCGCGTCCAGAGCTGCTCGAGCACGCTTCGTCCGGCCTCGCCCGCCGGCCGGC
>CAYVYD010000273.1:0-3688 GCA_964454415.1 uncultured Hyphomicrobiaceae bacterium
CCGACCGGCCTCAAATGGTCGTTCATGCCCAAGCAGGTGGGCGAGCGGCCCCATTACCTGGTCGTCAACGCGGATGAGTCCGAGCCCGGCACTTGCAAGGACCGGGAGATCATGCGCCACGATCCCCACCTTCTGATCGAGGGCTGCCTGTTGGCGTCCTTCGCCATGCGGGCGCACACCGCCTACATCTATGTGCGCGGCGAGTTCATCCGTGAGCGCGAGCGCCTGCAAGCCGCGATCGACGAGGCCTACGAGGCCAAGCTCATCGGCAAGAACAACAAGCACGGTTGGGACTTCGATCTCTACGTGCACCACGGCGCCGGCGCCTATATCTGCGGCGAGGAGACCGCGCTCTTGGAAAGCCTCGAGGGCAAGAAGGGCCAGCCGCGCCTGAAGCCGCCCTTTCCCGCCAATGTGGGGCTTTATGGCGCGCCCACCACGGTCAACAACGTGGAGAGCATCGCCGTCGCTCCGGATATCCTGCGCCGGGGCGCCGCCTGGTTCGCGAGCCTGGGACGCCCCAACAACTCCGGCACCAAGCTGTTTTGCATTTCCGGTCACGTCGAGCGGCCCTGCACCGTGGAGGAGGAGATGGGGATCCCGATCCGCGAGCTGATCGAGCGCCACGCCGGTGGCGTGCGGGGCGGCTGGGACAATCTGCTGGCCGTCATCCCGGGCGGCTCCTCGGTGCCGTGCCTGCCGTCGCCCGCCTGCCAATCGCTGCCGATGGACTTCGATTCGCTCTCGGCCCTCAAATCGGGGCTCGGGACGGCGGCCGTCATCGTCATGGACAAGTCCACCGACATCATCCGCGCGATCGCCCGGCTCGCCTATTTCTACAAGCACGAGAGCTGCGGCCAGTGCACGCCGTGTCGCGAGGGCACGGGCTGGATGTGGCGCGTGCTCGAGCGCATGGCCCGGGGCGAAGCGCAGAAGCAGGAGATCGATATGCTGCTCGACGTGACCTATCAGGTCGAGGGCCATACCATCTGCGCCCTGGGCGACGCCGCCGCCTGGCCGATCCAGGGCCTAATCCGCCATTTCCGGCACGTCATCGAGGAACGCATCGACGCTTACCACGCGGGAACCGCCGGCGGCGCGGTTCGCCCGGCGGCGGAGTGAGGGACCCATGCCCAAGCTGGTGATCGACGGACGCGAAATGGAGGTCGAGGACGGCATCACGCTGATCCAGGCCTGCGAGCTCGCCGGCGTCGAAATTCCGCGCTTCTGCTATCACGAGAGGCTCTCGATCGCCGGCAATTGCCGCATGTGCCTGGTCGAGGTGGCCGGCATGCCCAAGCCCGTCGCCTCCTGCCACATGAGCGTCAACGATTTGCGCCCCGGACCCGACGGCGCGCCGCCGCAGATCATGACCGCGACGCCGACGGTGAAAAAGGCGCGCGAGGGGGTAATGGAGTTTTTGCTCATCAACCACCCCCTCGACTGTCCGATCTGCGATCAGGGGGGCGAGTGCGATTTGCAGGATCAGGCGATGGCCTATGGTGTCGATGCCAGCCGCTTCGCCCTCAACAAGCGCGCCGTCGAGGACAAGTATATCGGTCCCCTGATCAAGACCATCATGACGCGCTGCATTCACTGCACCCGCTGCGTCCGCTTCATGACCGAGATCGCCGGCGTCGAAGAGCTCGGCGCCACCGGCCGTGGCGAGGACATGGAGATCACCACCTATCTCGAGCGCGGCATGACCTCGGAGCTCTCCGGCAACGTCATAGATCTCTGCCCCGTCGGCGCCCTGACCTCGCGGCCCTACGCCTTCACCGCGCGCTCCTGGGAGCTGCGCAAGACCGAATCCATCGACGTGATGGACGCGGTGGGATCGAACATCCGCGTCGATTCCCGCGGCCGCGAGGTGCTGCGCGTCCTGCCCCGCAACCACGACGACGTCAACGAGGAATGGATCTCCGACAAGACGCGCTTCATCTGGGACGGGTTGCGCACCCAGCGCCTCGACCGGCCCTTCATCCGCCGCCGGGGGCGGCTGGAGGAGGCGGGCTGGGGCGATGTGCTGGGCGCGGCCGCGAAGCGCCTCAAAGCCGCCAAGCCGAACCGCGTCGCGATGCTCGCGGGCGATCTCGCCGGAGCCGAGGAAGTCTTTGCTCTCAAGGACTTGAGTGAACGGCTCGGGATCGCCAGCATCGATTGCCGCCCCCCCGGCAGCAGGCTCGATCCCAAGTCGGGGCGCGCCTCCTACCTCTTCAACGCCACCATCGCCGGCATCGACCGCTGCGACGCGATGCTGCTCATCGGCACCAACCCGCGCGCCGAGGCGCCGGTGATCAACGCCCGCATCCGCCAACGCTGGCGCCGCGGCGGCATGAGGATCGGCCTGATCGGCGAACCGGCCGACCTCACCTATGATCTCGACTATCTCGGCGCCGGCCCACAGACGCTCGGAGAGCTCGCCAAGGGCAAGGGCGGTTTTTTCCGCGCGCTCAAATCCGCCAAACGTCCGATGATCGTGCTGGGCGAAGAGGCGCTCTCGCGCCCCGACGGCGACGCCGTGCTGGCGCTCGCCGCCAAGCTCGCGGCCGAGACGGGCGCGCTGGCCAAGGATTGGCTGGGGTTCTGCGTGCTGCACCGCGCGGCGGGACGGGTCGCGGCGCTCGATCTGGGATTCGTGCCGGGCGCTGGCGGCAAGGCGACGGCCGAGATCCTGGAGGGCGTCAAGAAGGGCCGTTTCGACGTGCTCTATCTGCTCGGCGCAGACGAGTTCGAGATGGAACGTCCGAGCGACACCTTCGTTATCTATCAAGGAAGCCACGGCGACCGCGGCGCCCACCTGGCCGACGTGATTTTCCCCGGCGCCGCCTATACGGAGAAATCGGCGACCTATCTCAACACCGAAGGCCGGCCGCAAATGACGGCGCGCGCCGTCTTTCCGCTGGGCGAGGCGCGCGAGGACTGGACCATCATCCGCGCGCTTTCCGATCATGTGGGGGCGACGCTCCCCTACGACACGCGCGCCCAGTTGCGCGCCGCCATGTACGAGGCCTGCCCCCATTTCGCCGCCATCGACCAGATCGAGGCGGCCTCCGGCGATGCCGTAGCGGCGCTCGCCAAGCGTAAGGCGAGCCCCGCGCGCGATCCCTTCGTCGCGGCCATCGCCGATTTCTACCTCACCAATCCGATCGCCCGCGCCTCGTCCGTCATGGCCGAGATGAGCGCGTTGATCGCCGCGGGCGGAGAGGGGGCGACCGGAACCGATGGCTGAGCTCTGGACCGCATACGGCATGCCGACCGCGATCATCGTCGCCCAGAGCGCGGCGCTCTTGATCTCGCTGCTGCTGATCGTCGCCTATCTGCTCTATGCCGACCGCAAGATCTGGGCCGCCGTTCAGCTCCGCCGCGGCCCCAACGTGGTCGGCCCGTGGGGGCTGCTGCAGTCCTTCGCGGACATGCTGAAATTCGTCTTCAAGGAGGTGGTGATCCCCTCCGGCGCCAATAAGGGCGTCTTTCTGCTGGCCCCGCTGGTCTCGACGGTGCTGGCGCTCTCGGCCTGGGCCGTGATTCCGGTCAGCGCCGGCTGGGTCGTGGCCGACATCAATGTCGGCATCCTCTACATTTTCGCCATTTCGTCCCTGGGGGTCTACGGCGTCATCATGGGAGGCTGGGCCTCGAACTCGAAATATCCGTTCCTGGGCGCGCTGCGCTCGGCCGCCCAAATGGT
>CAYVYD010000274.1:0-3661 GCA_964454415.1 uncultured Hyphomicrobiaceae bacterium
CCCACATGCTCCATCAGCCCGACCGAGACGACCCGGTCGAACTCGCCGGCATGGGTCTCGGCGACCACGCGGTAGTCGGCCACCTCGAAATGGACCTTCGTCTGCTTCTCGGCCGCCCGCTCGCGGGCGAACGCGATCTGCTGGTCCGAAAGCGCAAAACCCATCACCTGCCCGCCCCGTCGCGCCGCCTCGATGGCGACCGCCCCCCAGCCACAGGCCATGTCGAGGACGCGGGCGCCCTCGAACAGATCGGCCCGCGCCAGCGTCACGTCGATCTTGTGGCGCTGCGCCGCCTCCAGATCCCAGTCGGGATCGTCGTAGAAGGCGCAGGAATAGACCATGTCCTTATCCAGGAACGATTCGAACAGATCGTTGCCGCGGTCGTAGTGGTGGAAGGAGCGCGCCCGGCTGCTGACCGGGTTATTGACGCTGTGGCCGATGCCGAGCGCGTGCCGCGTTCCGTGATAGAGCCGCTCGAGGAGCCGCATCTCGGCCGCACCGCACGCCATCAAGGCACGGATGAAGGGCTCGAGCTCGTCCTGGCCAATGTCCCATTTCCCGTCCACATAGGTTTCGCCGAGACCATAGGACCCGCGCAGGACCCAGTCGCGCCAGAAGCCTTGATTCCCGACCTGGAGCTCGAACCGCTCGCCGGTCGGGAAGGCGAACCGCGCGCGCGCCTCCCCGGCTTCGACCCCGACGCCCAGACCTGCCAGACGCGCGGAAACCAGACGTTGATACATATGCCCTCCTTGGGGCTGCGTCCGCGCTCTCGCGCGGCGGATGCGGGCGGCGGCCCGCCTCCGATCTCCCCGTCCGCGATGTTAGCGCGAAGCGGGGCGGGGCAATAGCGTTCTCGTCGCCGCCCGCCGCGGTAAAAAAAGCGCCGGACGGGCGGGACCGTCCGGCGCGGGTCTGGCAACGGCGGCCCCTGGAGCGCCGCCCGCGGCGGGAACGCTACTCCTCCGCCTCCGCCACGCGCGTGTCGTGCGCCCGTTTGATCACATATTGATGGATCGCCTCGGACTGCTCGGGCGTGAGGATCTTCTGGAATTGCGGCATGCCGAGGCTGTGCGTCTGATCGCGCAGCACGAAGTCGTTCCAGGCCGCGTGCTTCTCGGGCGTCAGCTTGCGCAGATCCGGCAGCACGCCGCCGGCCATCGCCGCGTCGCCGTGGCACATGAAGCAGCGGGTGAGATAGAGCTGCCTGCCCTCCGCGATCTGCTCCGCGCTCCCGGTCACCGGCGGCGGCGGCGGGAACTCGTCGGCCGCAACCTCGATGGGCGGAAGCTTTTCGGCCCCGCCGATCTTGAAGGTCAGCACCCGGCTGATCGGGGTTTGCTTGGCGCCCGCCGCAACCAGCGAGAACGCCGTTCCCCAGCCGACGGTGACGGCGACGTATTGCTCGCCGTCGACCTCGTAGCTGATCGGCCCCGAAACGACGCCGGTCTGCGCCTGGGTCGACCACAGCTTGTTGCCGTCCTTGGCATCATAGGCGATGAACTCGCCGCCCGGCGTCCCCTGGAACACGAGGCCGCCGGCGGTCGCCAGCACGCCGCCATTCCACGGACCCGGATATTCGACCGAGAACGCCTCCTTGTTATTCACCGGATCCCAGGCGAGCAGCCGGCCCTTCAGCATCGCCGCTATCTTCTTTGCCTCGTCGGGGTCTTCCGGCAACGACGTCTTGGCGAAGTCGATGCCGAGATTCCAGAAGCCGGGCTTGTACTCGAAATTCTCGTCCTGGCCATAGACCATCGGGATTTCCTGGGCCGAGAAATAGACCAGTCCCGTTTGCGGCGAATAGGCCATGGGATGCCAGTTGTGGCCGCCGAATGCCGAGGGAAACGTCAATTGCGGATTCTTGGGATCGTGATAGCGCGCGTTCGCGGTCTCGACCGGGCGCCCGGTCTTGGGATCGACCCTTTCCGCCCAGGTGACGGGGACGTAGTTCTCCGCCGAGATCAGCTCCCCCGTCGCCCGGTCGAGGACGTAGAAGAAGCCGTTCTTGGGCGCCTGCACCAGCACCTTGCGCGCCTTTCCGTCGATCTCGAGATCGAGCAGCATGATGTGCTGGGTGGCGGTGTAGTCCCAGGTGTCGCCGGGCGTGGTCTGGTAGTGCCAGACATATTCGCCCGTTTCCGGCTTGACCGCGACGATCGAGGAGAGGAACAGGTTGTCGCCGCCTTGCGGCGAGCGGACGTCCCGGTTCCAGGGCGAGCCGTTGCCGACGCCGATATAGAGCAAATCGAGCTCGGGGTCGTAGGCCATGGCGTCCCAGGCCGTGCCGCCGCCGCCATATTTCCACCACTCGCCGGTCCAGGTCTTGGCCGCCATCTCCTGGGCCTTGTCCTCGAAGCCGTCGGCCGGGTTGCCCGGCACCAGGTAGAACCGCCAGGCCTGCTTGCCGGTCTCCGCGTCATAGGCGGTGACGTAGCCGCGCACGCCGAGCTCCGCCCCGCCATTGCCGATGATCACCTTGCCCTTCACCGCCCGCGGCGCGCCGGTGATGGTGTAGGGCTTGTCGCGGTCGATGGTGTTGACCTCCCACGCCTTCTCGCCGGTCTTGGCGTCGATGGCGATCAGCCTACCGTCGATGGTCCCCACATAGACCTTGTCGCCCCATGCCGCGACGCCCCTATTGACCACGTCGCAGCAGGCGACCGCGCCCCAGCTCTTCGGCACCTCGGGATCGTAGACCCACAGCTCCTTGCCGGTCTTGGCGTCGAGCGCGTAGACCACCGACCAGGCCGATGTGGTGTACATCCGCCCGTCGATCACCAGCGGCGTTGCCTCGATGCCGCGGCGCTCGGGCATGTCGAAATACCAGCCCAGCCCCAGCTTGGAGACGTTGCCGGCGTTGATCTGCTTAAGCGGGCTGTAGCGCTGCTCCCCATAGGTGCGCCCGTGCGAGAGCCAATTGCCCGGCTCCTTGTCCGCGTTGGCGATGCGGTTCGCGTCCACGCTTGTTACCTGCGCCGCCGGTTGACCGGCCGCCGTCTCGGTCGCCTTTTCGCCCTGCTTCTCCGCCGTTTCGTCGCTCGCGTTGCAGCCGGCGACGAAACCGGCGAGCAGCGCCGCCAGCGCTATGCGCAGAACGCTCGATGCTCGTGACATACCCGTTTCCTCCACTGATTTGGTTGGCTGTTTGGTCCGTCTTCGTTGAACCGGGCGTCGTTGTTATGCGCCTGGACTAATCCACGCGCCCAGAACCTATCGGGATGCCGCACGCCGCTCAAGGGGGGGCTTATACGGCATGCACTATAATGCGGTTCGCGCGGCACGTCCGCCTAGAGCGGTGCCCGCTCCCTCTCGCGGGCTTCGCTGGCATTGCCTTCGCCCGGTTCGCGCCAGCCCAGATCGCGCTTCATCAGGATCATGGCGCGCTCGGCAAGGCCGGCGATCGTCAGCAGCGGATTGGCGCCGAGCGAGCGCGGAATCACCGCCCCGTCGCACACGTAAAGCCCCTTATGCACCGCCGCCTGTCCGGAGGCGGCGTCGAACACCTGCCCCTTGTGGTTGACCACGCCGTCGCGCGCCGTGCGTCCCATGGCGCAGCCGCCGAGCGGGTGCGCCGTGACCGGCTTGCCGCCGGTGATGCGGCTTTCGAACGGGTTCTTGAGATGGTGGCCGCCGCGCGCGGCGAGCGCTTGACCCAGGA
>CAYVYD010000275.1:0-3625 GCA_964454415.1 uncultured Hyphomicrobiaceae bacterium
ATGCTGGTGACCACCGGCAACAAGTCGGAGGTCTCGGTCGGCTACGCCACGCTCTATGGCGACATGGCGGGCGGTTTCAATCCCATCAAGGACCTCTACAAGACCCAGGTCTACGCGCTGGCGCGGCTGCGCAACGCCAAGCGCCCCAAGGGATGCCTCGGCGCCGAGGGGGCGGTGATCCCGGAGACCATCCTCACCAAGGCGCCGACCGCCGAGCTCAAGGAGAACCAGACCGACCAGGACACGCTGCCGCCCTACGACGTGCTCGACGACATCCTGAAATGCCTGATCGAGAAGGAAATGCCGCTCAAGGAGATCGTCGCCCGGGGGCACGAGCCGCAGACCGTCTCAAAGGTCGAGCGCATGCTTTACGTGGCCGAGTACAAGCGCCGGCAGGCCGCGCCCGGCGTCAAGATCTCATCGCGCAATTTCGGACGCGACCGGCGCTACCCGATCACCAACCGCTTCCGCGAGACGCTTTAGCGGACCACAGGGCCTCGGCGGATCATTGGGCCTTGGGGGCGACGCCTTCCTTGGCGACCTTGCCGTCGCCAGGCCCCGCCGCGGCCGGTTGAGCTTCTTCGCCGCCGGTCCCGGCCTCGGACTTCTCCTCGCCGTCGGCCTTGGCGATTTCGTCGGGATTGAATTCGGCGACCTTGCAGGAGCAGCCCTTGACGTATTCCTTGCGGTAGCGCCAGGCGGTCTCGAGATCGTTGTAGGCCTTGCCCTGGAGCGAGACCATCTGCTCGGGCTCCTCGCCGGGGTTGCGGTAGACGTAGAGGGCGGCCGGCGCCGCGCAGCCCGACTGGCAGGCATTGGCGTCGCTCGAGAAGTGCGAGGGCAGGGTCGAATAGCTGATCGGATAGTAATAGCCGTCGCACAGCCGCACGCACAGCGTGCGATAGGTGGCGTAGGGGACGATGCGCGAGGTCTCCAGCCCGCGGCGCGGCTCGAAGAAATCGCGGTCGTTGGAGAACCAGGAGAAGATGCCCTGGCGGCGGCGGGACTCGCGGGCATATTGGTCGCCGCAGCCGTTGCGCGCCAACTGGTCGATCAGCTCGTCCTGGCGCGCCCGCCGGCTGCTGCCCCTGGTGATGAAGTTGCGCTCCTCCTGAAGCCGGTCGATCTGCCGGCGGGCGTCCTCGATCTTGTCGTTGAGCGCCGTGCAGCGCGGCGTGCGGCGGAGCGACCGGCCGAAGATGAAGAGGCTCTGATAACAGTCGGCGCGCTCGGCGGCTGCCTGCGTGCTCTGGTGGATTTGCTCGAATTTGCGGATCTCCTCGTCGATCCGCGGCAGGTCGGTCTGGCCCTGATCGGCGCGCACCCAGTCATTGGCAAGCGACTGCTCGAGCTGGAGGCAGTAGCGCTCCTGCTCGCTCAACTGCCGTTGCGGCTGCGCTTGCTCGCCGTCCGCGCCGTAAGGTTGCTGCTCGGCGCCCTGGGGTTGCTGTTCGGCGCCATAGGGCTCGCCCTGCCGGGCGCTGTCGGGCCGCGCTGGCGGGCCGCCATCGGGCTGTTGCCGCTGCTGGGGGCCGCCATAGGGCTGCTGCTGTTGTTGCCGCGGAGCGGCGTTCGGCGCGCCGCCCGGCTGCGGGCGCTGGTTGTCGTAGATGCCCTCGGGCGGCACCAGATCGTCGTCCTCGAACTGGGAATGGGCGGGCACCGCGCCGAGACCGAGGCAGACGGCCAGCAACAGGCCCGCCAGCGGCTTGAGCAAGCGCGGGCATTGCGGGCTGGGCGGATCGCTTATGAAACCTTTTGCCTTCGACATCACGGGGGAGCCTCGAGGCGTCGCTGCGGATTATGTGGGGGGAACGCCCGATTGGTCAATGCGGCGGGGCCGAAGCGCCGAAGCCGGCGCGAAAATACCGGTTGAACCGCGCGACCCGCCGCCTAAATTTGAGGGAGACGGCGCCGGCGGCGGGCCGGCGAAGGAACGATTGCCCATGGCGCTCTCCATGCCCGAACGACTCAATGCCGACTTCGCCCAGCCAGCCGCGCTAGCGCTCGACGAGGCCGATTGGATCGCCTCGCCGCAGCCGGGCGTCCTGCGCAAGCCGCTCGACCGGGTCGGCGTCGAGGTGGCGCGGGCTACCTCGGTCGTGCGCTACGAGGGCGGCAGGAGCTTTCCCCATCACGCCCACGGGCTCGGCGAGGAGTTCCTGGTGCTCGCGGGCGTTTTCTCCGACGAGAGCGGCGATTTCGGCCCCGGCGCCTATGTGCGCAACCCCCCCGGCAGCAGCCACGCGCCCTTCAGCCGCGAGGGCTGCGAGATCTTCGTGAAATTGCGGCAGATGCGGGAGGAGGGCGAGCCGCGGATCGTGCGCGACACCGCCTCGGCCCCCTGGCAGCGCGTGGGCCCGGGCTATGAGCGGATCCCGCTGTTCGAGGCGGAAGACGGCAGCGAATTCGTCGCCATGGAACGACTCGAAGCCGGAGCCTCGACGGAGAAGCGCAAGCTCGAGGGCGGCGAGGAGTTCCTGCTGCTGGAGGGCGATCTCGACGTCGGCGGAGCGGTTCACAAGGCGGTTTCCTGGGTCCGCCAGCCGGCGGGGGCGGCCTACGCGCTCTCGAGCACCGGCGGCGCGCGCTTCTGGGTGAAGCGCGGCCATCTCAAGATTTGAAGCGGATATCGCCCCGATTGCGCCTTGACCTCGACCGCCCGCTCGCCCATGGTCGATTGATGACGACGATGGACGCGCGTAAATACTGCGCAAAGATTTGCCGGATTATTATCGCCTAGCCACCTCGCCGGCGCGGCCGTTCATCCATTCCCGAATTCGATGTTCCGAACGCCCCGCCGGCGGCGACGAGTGGGCCTGGAGCATGATGTGACGCTGACGCTCTACAACACGCGCACGCGCAAGGACGAGGTCTTCGAGCCGCTGGACCGCGACAACGTGCGGCTCTACGTGTGCGGCCCGACGGTCTACGACTACGCCCATATCGGCAACGCGCGGCCCGTCATCGTGTTCGACGTGCTCTACCGGCTGCTCCGCCATGGATACGGGTCCGAGCACGTCACCTATGTGCGCAACATCACCGACGTCGACGACAAGATCAATGCGCGCGCGGCGGAGGAAGGGATCTCAATCGGCGAGCTGACGGAGCGGACCACGGCTCAGTTCCATGAGGACGTGAGCGCGTTGGGATGCCTGGAGCCCACGGTCGAGCCGCGGGCGACGGAACATATCGCCGCCATGAAGGCGATGATCGAGACGCTGGTCGAGAAGGGCAACGCCTATGTGGCCGACGGCCACGTGCTCTTCCACGTGCCCTCGATGAAGGGCTACGGTAAGCTCTCGCGCCGCTCCACCGACGAGATGGAGGCGGGCGCGCGGGTGGAGGTCGCGCCCTACAAGAAGGACCCGATGGACTTCGTGCTGTGGAAGCCCTCCAAGGCGGGCGAGCCCGGCTGGCCTTCGCCCTGCGGGATCGCCCGCGAGGGCCGGCCCGGCTGGCACATCGAGTGCTCGGCCATGGCGGCGAGCCATCTGGGCGAGACCTTCGACATCCATGGCGGCGGCATCGACTTGCTTTTTCCGCATCACGAGAACGAGGTGGCGCAATCGACCTGCGCCCACGGCACCAAGCTGATGGCGCGGGTGTGGATGCATAACGGCTA
>CAYVYD010000276.1:0-3623 GCA_964454415.1 uncultured Hyphomicrobiaceae bacterium
GAGGACGGCAAGCCTTGACGCCAAGCGCGAAGCCGAGGAACTTCTCGGCCTTGGTCGCGATCGCAAACCGAAACCCAAGCGCAAGCCGGCTCGACGGGTCCCGCGAACCCCGCCCAACAAGGCGAAATTCGATGCGGACAGCATAGCCGCGTTGCTCAACAAGGTGCAGGACAAACCGTCGCCGAAGCGTTCGGACCAGCAGACGGCCGCGCGGCAAGAACCCCCGGCAAAGGGTCAGGACGAAGGCCGGGACGTGGCGATGACCATCAGCGAGATCGACGCGCTGCGTGCGCGAATCTCCCAATGCTGGAGCCCGCCAGTCGCTGGTCTCGAGGCTGCGTCGACGGCCGTGAAACTGCGCTTGCAGCTCAATCGCGACGGCACGTTGGCGCGCGCGCCGGAGCTGGTCTCAAACGGTTCCTCAGCGGTATTCCGCGCCGCTGCCGATAGCGCCATTCGCGCCGTGTGGCAGTGCCAACCCTATGCGCTGCCGGCCACGAAATATGAGCTTTGGCAGGATATGATTTTGAATTTCGACCCCAAGGAGATGATCGGCGGATGAGTCGACAATCAACCGGTCAGCAATTTTTCTACGGTCGCATGTCGTCGTGGATGCTGATATGCTCCGTGCTTGCGACGCTGAGCATTGCGCTTGCATCTCGACCCGCATGCGCCGCGGTGGAGATCGACATAACCAAGGGCAATCTGCAGCCCTTGGCGATTGCGATTCCCGCTTTCGGGGGGGCGGACCAGGACGCCTCGAGATTGGGCGCGCAAATTGCCGACGTGGTCACAGCGGATCTGGAGCGCTCGGGGCTTTTCAAGCCGATCGACAGCGGAGCCTTCCTGCAAAAAACGATAGGCGTCAGCGACGCTCCCCGCTTCGGGGATTGGCGCATGATCAACGCCCAGGCGTTGCTCATCGGGAATGTGGGGCAGCTTTCCGACGGCAGGCTCAAGGCCGAGTTCAGACTGTGGGACGTGGTCGCCGGTAAGCAGCTTATCGGGCAACAGTTCTTCACCCGGCCCGACAATTGGCGTCGGATCGGTCATATCATCGCCGATGCCGTCTACCAGCGTCTGACCGGCGAAAAAGGCTACTTCGACACGCGCATCGTATTCGTCGACGAAAGGGGGCCGAAGAACGACCGGTCGAAGCGGTTGGCGATGATGGATCAGGATGGGCAAAACCTGCGGTTCCTGACCGGCGCCGGCCCGCTGGTGCTGACGCCCCGTTTCAGCCCGAACAGCCAAGAGATCGCTTTCATGTCGTATGAGAAAGAGCAGCCCCGCGTGTATCTGCTCAACATAGAGTCGGGGCAGCGCGAGATCGTGGGAGACTTTCCCGGCATGTCCTTCGCGCCCCGTTTCTCGCCCGACGGGCAGCGAATCGTCATGAGCCGACAGCTCGGCGGAAACTCCAACATCTATACGATGGACTTGCGCTCCCGTAGCGTCAGGCGCCTTACCGAAACGTCTGCAATCGACACTTCGCCCTGTTATTCACCGGATGGCCGGCAGATCGTCTTCGAATCGGACCGTGCCGGCTCGCAACAGCTCTTCGTGATGCGCTCCGACGGCACCGAGCAGCACCGCATCAGCCGAGGCGAAGGGCGCTATTCGACACCCGTTTGGTCGCCGCGCGGCGACTTGATCGCGTTCACCAAACAGTTGGGCGGAGAGTTCCTGATCGGCGTGATGCGGCCCGACGGATCAGGCGAGCGCGTTCTCACCGAGGGCTATCACAACGAAGGACCGACCTGGTCGCCCAATGGCCGCGTGCTCATGTTTTTTCGCGATTCTCCGGGCAAGAATGGCGGGCCAAAGCTCTTCACCATCGATCTGACCGGCTACAATGAGCGCCTTGTCGCCACACCCTCCTTCGCCTCCGATCCGGCATGGTCCCCGATCATTAACTAGTTATATACCCGAATCGCAGCGAATTTGTTCGTCATTCCAGAGGCTTAGATTCCATCTTGCCGACGGAAGATTTGTCTCTGCGCGTCGGGCCATAGCGTGACATTTTGGCACCATGCGCCGAGAAAAAAAGTGGCAGAAATGCAGTCCGTTCTTGATCTGAGCGAGACGCTATAGGTACATGCGAAATCGGCATTTGCCGTATTAACGAAGGAGAGAAGACCATGCAGGGTTTAAAGCGTCTCTTCGCTGCGGTCGCCGTTATGGCCGTCGCGGCTGCGCTGGGGGGTTGTCTCCACGGGCACCACGCCAAGCAGGTTACGCACAAGCCGATGAAGCTCGGCGCTGCGGACACCGTGATTGAGCAGGTTGCGCGCGTCTAATAAGTCTTTGAAAGACAAGAAGCGCATATTCGCTCGTTTGGAGGGGAAACCTTTCAATGATGGATAGCTGGATGCCGTGCCGCCGGCGCTGCCCGCAAAGGCGTCCACGGCGTTCCAGCGCCGTCATTTCAGCAAACCGACTCCGTACCCAACGATTTCGCTAACACGGCGTTAAGCATTCAACTTTAGGCTTTGCGCCGGGGAATGGTTGGTACAGGAGTTTTGCGTCATGTGGCGCGTTGGTGGCGAGCCCCGCTACGGGCTCATCGCGGGAGCAATCCTGCTCGCAGCGGTTAATGCCGGCTGCGCAAAAAAACCTCAAGCAGATAGCGCACAAAGGGTGGCCGGGGGTGTTGATGCCTCGGTCCAGCCGGGAACGCCGCGCGACTTTTCGGTGAATGTCGGCGACCGAGTGCATTTCGCGACGGATAGCGCCGAACTGAACGCGGACTCCCGGGGCGTGCTGAACGGCCAAGCGCAGTGGTTGGGCAACTATCCCAACTACCGGATCACGGTGGAGGGACACTCCGACGAACGGGGCACGCGGGAGTACAATTTGGCACTCGCCGCGCGTCGCGCAGCGGCGGTCAAGGGATACCTCGAGCGCCATGGGGTGAGCGCCCGGCGGATGAGCACGATTTCCTATGGCAAGGAGCGGCCAGTCGCATTGTGCGACGACAGCGTGTGCTGGTCTCAAAACCGCCGAGCCGTGAGCGTGGTGACCTATTGAGGCGAGCTTCGGACCACGCCGAGGCCTTGACCGATCATTTCGCCTTGAGAGCGCGCTGTTTGGCGACTAATTGTTACTGACGTGATTGGGCCAAACACAGTTTGGCCCCATTACCGCTCTTGATTACGCTGCCACAGACGCGCCGCGCGAGATGAAACTCACTGAATCGATGCTCCAAATGCCGCCTGCTCCCATCGAATGCGCAGGCCCTCGGCACGATGACGGATCGCCGGTCTGAGACCGTGGTGAGAGGAATGGGCTTGCCCTGGGTTGTGAGATCGTTTTGCGTCGCCCTTGCGCTCGTCGCGTGGGTGCCGGTGGTCCATGCCCAACAGGGCGGGAAGGCAGCTCAATCGGAGGCCGCTGACGGCCAGGAGACCGTCGATAAGCGCATCGCAAAACTCGAACAGCAATTAGTCGATCTGCAGGTGGTCATCGGTACGCTGCAGTCATTGATGAGAGACCAAGCAGCATCGCCATCCAGCCAGGCCGCGCCGCCCGCGCCCAGCGCGTTCGGCGCAGCCTCGGATCAGGCCGGGGGAGCCTATCCCCAAGCGGCGTCAGGGGCTTCGGACCTCGCCGAGCGGGTCGGC
>CAYVYD010000277.1:0-3614 GCA_964454415.1 uncultured Hyphomicrobiaceae bacterium
GCTCGTCTATTGGACCTTCCGCGGCAAGGTGGGCGCCGGCGAGGGCTATCACTGAGGGCGCCCCGGCCGCGCGCGGCGGGGAAGTCGGGGCTTCCCGGCGATCAAATTTCAGTGACCGGCGGCCGCATTGAAATTCGCGCAGGACGGCATAGGTAATACTCACGGCTCCTCAAGCGGGCACGGTTGAAGGTCCTGGCGATTGCGATTGCCGGGCTTTTGGTACTGTCGAAGGAGGCAACCATGTTCGACACCAGAGTAGCCAACTACATATTCGGCGTAGCCTTTATAGCCGCGGGCTTACTCGGCTTTTTCCCTAACCCGCTGGTCGCCGAGAACGGCATCTTCGCCGTCAATCTGTGGCACAACATCGTCCACATCCTGACAGGCGGCGTGTTCTTGGCCGCGGCCGCCTGGTACGGCCACAACCAGCTTACCCTGCAGGTGATGGGCGCGATCTACTTGGTCGTGGCGCTGCTCGGATTCGCGATGCCGGGCGACATGATGCTCGGCATGATCCTGGCGAATACCGCCGACCATGTGCTCCACCTCGTGTTCGCGCTGGTCATGCTGGCGGCGGGCTTCGGATTGCCGAGGACGGCCAAACTCGCCTAGTGGCGCGCTGCAAACGGATGAACCGAAGACGGCCATCCGTTTGGGTCAGACCACGTGGCGCTCCAGCCGGATGGTTCCGTCCGGCGGGAGAACTCATCCCATGACGGTATGAGCGTCTTCAAACGTTGGCCGGCGGCGGCCCCCCGCCGCCGGTCTCCCCTCCAGGCGGCGGCCTTCGCCGACTGTGGCGGCAATATCACTGTTGCGCGTTAAAATGCCGCGCAGGCGCCGATTTCGCCAATATGGGGGTGAATTCGACAATCGTTCTCATTAACCTGCGGGGCAGGTGAGTCGCGATGGCAGTAACGTCCTTCGCCATCGCATCCGTATCGTCTCCAATTCGATAATCGCATGCCGGGCAATACGATGCCATGCGCGGCATGGAGTTGGGCATGACCGACCAGTCGACGACAGATACCCGCACCGCCGCGGACGCCCATCCGGTCGACGTTCAGATCGGGCAAAGGCTGCGCCAACTGCGCAAGGCGAACGAGCTGAGCCGCAAGGATCTGGCGGGCGAGGCCGGCCTCACCCCGCAGCAGCTCCAGGCCTACGAAGCCGCCGAGGCGCGCATTCCCGCCTCCGAGCTGTTCGACATCGCCCGCGCGCTCGGCGCCGATCTCGCCTGGTTTTTCAGCAGCGACCCCTTCGCCGATAACGACAACCGGCCGACCTCGAGCCGAAACCTCTTTCAGCCCGACACGCTAAAGCTGGCGTTCATGTTCGACGGCATCGGCGACCGGGAAACCCGTCAGAAGGTTCTGGAGCTGCTGGCATCCCTATCAAACATCTGATTTTAAAGGATTTTAGCTGACATTTGTCGGACGCTGTCCCGCCGCGTCCGGGACCCGATTCAAGACTTGTCCCGCTTGAGCTTGGCCAGATGAATGGCCAATTCCAGGCAGTTTCGAATGTCCTCGAAATTCCTGCGTTTGGCGATCTCGGCCGCCTTCTCGAGCAGCTCGATCAACTCATCGTGTGATGTGGACTCGGCCATACCTCCCTGTTCCTGGTTCCGTCGAAGGTTTCGTCGCGTTATCACCTACAACGCTTGCCGGCGTTCGCCGGTTCCTCGCGCCACCGGCGACGCCTGATGCGCCGCACGGGAATTCATTTAATGGGACAGCGGATCGATCCATGCAAAAAACGCGACGTAGCAACGACATAGCGGATTTTTGATTTTTCAGAATCGGGTTCACAAGTTCAAGCTATAGAAAACCATAGGTCAGCCATTCGCATATCTCGGCGGGGGTAAGAAATGCCGTGATCTGCGCTGCCGACCGATGCAAAAACGTGGGTTGTGCCTTGGTAAATCCTAGGGCTCGACGAGCCCTAGCTGAACAGCGCCGACGAGGGCTTGCTCGCGGGTGCGGGCACCGAGCTTGCGCCGCGAATTGGCGAGGTGGAGCGCCACCGTGACCGGTCGGATGCCCATGCGTTCGGCGATCTGATCGTTGCGCATACCGCGGGCGAGCCACAACAGGCACTCCCGCTCCCGCTCGGTGAGGCCGATATCGGCAGCCCGCTCCTGCTTGATGAGGGTGCGGATGCGGTTGAACGCGGCGACCGCCGCCATGTAGACCGTCATGCCGCGCTCGTGATAGAGGCGTTCGAACGCCTCCGCCGACAAATCGGTGGACAGGCTGAATTTGCCCCAGTCCCCGCTGGCGTAATTGTGGACCGGGAGCGCGACCGCCGCGTGCGCCTCCTCATGGACGATGTCCTTGAGATAGCTCTTGTAGGGTTCGGCGAATTCCGGGTGCCGGTCGAGGAAGGCCGCGCCGCTGAAAAACGGCGTCACGTGGTTCCGGCAGTGCGCCACGGTGGGGTCGTGCTCGGGATAGACCTCCTCGAGCCACTGCTTGACGACCCAGGATGGGAGAGACCACATCAGCAGCGGATTGGCGTCCTCGAGCTCCAGGCTGAAGCCGACATGCTCGGCGCCCCGAGCACGCATGAAACTCACCGTCGACCGCCAGGCCTCGTCCACCGACCTGACATGGTTCAGGGTCGTCAGGAAGTCGATTAAGTCCTTGTCCATGAACACGAACCCGCCCCGGGACTTAGATTATGGCGCGGGCCAGATGGCGATCCAAGCCCAAAGAAAGGGCAGGCCGGAGCCCAACCGGCGCGAGCCCGGCCGCGCGGGGCGGCGCGCGGCCCGTGGGGCGCCGGCCCGGCGGGGCGCCTTAAATCCGGCAAGTTTTTTTGGGACCGCGGGCGCGAGGGCCGTGGGAAGAGGAAAAGGACGGACGAGCCGTGAAAGAACTGATCAAATCGATCGTCCCCCTGCTGCTCGGCGTCACCGGGCTGCAGCTCGGCGCCGGGCTGTTCGGCACCTTCCTCGCCGTGCGCATGGCCGATGAGGGCTATTCCGAGCTCGTCATCGGCGGCGTCGGCTCAGCCTATTTCGGCGGGTTCATCGCCGGCGCCCTGCTCTCCGGCCTGCCGGTGCGCCGGGTCGGACACATCCGCGCCTTCGCCGCGCTCGCCGCGGTGATGAGCGCCTCCACCCTGCTGTTCGCGCTGATCCCTTCGCCGCTCGCCTGGGGCCTCCTCCGCTTCATCAACGGCCTGGCGCTGTGCGGCCTGTTCGTGATCGTCGAGAGCTGGCTCAACGAGCGCGCCGACAACCTGATGCGCGGGCGCGTCTTCTCCATCTACATGGCCGTCAACTTCGGCGCCGTCGGCGTCGGGCAATTCATGCTCGCCGCCTATCCGGTGGCGACCAACGAGCATTTCATCCTGGTGGCGATCTTCTATGCGCTCGCCCTGCTGCCGGTGGCGCTCTCCGTCGCGCCCGCGCCCGAGCCCTACGCGCTGGAGCGCCTGTCGTTGTCCGAGCTCTACCGCATATCGCCGCTCGGCGTCGCGGGTTGCGTCGCCGCCGGGCTGGTCTATGCGGTGTTCTATAGCCTGGCGCCGGTGTACGTGCTCGCGGTCGGCTACGGCGCCGGCGCCGTCTCCACCTTCATGGGGCTGACCATCCTGGCCGGTCTCGC
>CAYVYD010000278.1:0-3612 GCA_964454415.1 uncultured Hyphomicrobiaceae bacterium
CGCGTCTCGATCTTCCTCTCGGTGTTCGACGTCCACATCAACCGGATGCCGGTCACCGGCAAGATCGTGAAGAGCCCTTACGTGCCCGGGTTGTTCCTGAACGCGGACCTCGACAAGGCGAGCGAGGACAACGAGCGCCAGTGCCTGGTGGTGGAGACCGATTCGGGCGCCCGGTTCGGCGTCGTGCAGATCGCGGGACTGGTGGCGCGGCGCATCGTCACCTTCGTCAGCGAGGGCCAGCGGCTGGGGATCGGCGAGCGCTTCGGCCTGATCCGCTTCGGCAGCAGGGTCGATCTCTATCTGCCGCCGGGGCACGAGGCGATCGTGGCCGTCGGCCAGACCGCGATCGGCGGCGAGACGGTGCTGGCGGACCTGAAATCGCCAGAGGGCGCGCGCGAGACCAGGCGCGAGTAACGCAACGGCCGGCATGAGACGGATCAGATGACCAACGTATTTCCACCTTTCGAGCCGGAACGCGGCGAGAAGCGGCCGCGCCGGCTGGGCTTCGCCGGCCGGCAGGTGCCGATCCGCGTGCTGATCCCCAACATCTTCACCTTGGTGGGCCTGTGCGCGGGGCTCACCGCGATCCGCATGGCGATCGAGCACCGCTACGACGTGGCGGTGGCCGCCCTCGTGCTCGCCGCCTTCCTCGACGCGCTGGACGGCCGCGTCGCCCGGCTGCTCAAGGCCTCCTCGCGGTTCGGAGCCGAGCTCGACTCGCTCGCAGACTTCGTCAATTTCGGCGTCGCGCCGGCGATCATCATCTTCACCTGGGCGCTCAACGACCTGAAGAGCTTCGGCTGGATCGTGGTGATGATCTTCGCGCTGTGCGCCGCCCTGCGGCTCGCCCGGTTCAACGTCGCCCTGGACAATGCCGATCAGCCGGTCTGGAAAGGCGCCTATTTCGTCGGCGTGCCGGCGCCGATGGGGGCGCTCGTCGTGCTGCTGCCGCTCTACATGCAAAGCCTCGGCGTGCCGGAGATGCTGATGCCGGCGCCGGTCATCATCGGCTACACGCTCGCCATCGCGTTCCTGATGGTGAGCCGCTTCCCCACCTTCGCCGGCAAGGCCTTCGGCCAGCGAATCGCGCGCGAATACGTGCTGCCGATCTTCGTGCTGGCGGCGCTTTCGGTCGCCGTCCTCCTCACCTATCCGTATCTCACGCTGAGCGCGCTGACGCTGGCATATCTGGCGACGATCCCGCTGAGCGTGATCGCCTTCCACCGCGACGAACGCAAGGCCGAGGAAACCGCGAAGGCGCAGAACGGCTCCAAGCGCCAGCAGGCCGAGGACCGGCGCGCGGACGCGACGCATTAGGGCCGCACCCTGGAATCGCGAGAAGGGGAGGGTGAAGATGCCGCGGGTCTACAATTCGATCATCGTCGCCGCGCCGCTCGACATGGTCTGGAGCCGCATCAGGGATTTCTACGATTTCAGCTGGGCGCCGAGCCTGGTCGAATCCTGCGAGGCGGTTGGCGAGGAGCAGCCGACCGCGGTCGGCGCCCGGCGGCTCATCAACGGGGCCTTCCTCGACACCCTCATCACCCATTCCGATCACGATCACAGAATCCAATATTCGATCGACGACGCGCCCTCGCCGATGTCGCCAAAGGAGATCAGCAACTATGTCGGCGATCTGCACCTGCTCGCCGTCACCAACGAGGGCAAGACCTTCGCCGAATGGACCGGTACGTGGGATTCGGAGAGCAGCGAAGGCGTCGATTTCATGAACCAGATCTACGTTTCCCTGCTCGGCGACCTGAAGAAAGAATTCGAGGCGTGAGCGCCGCGGCGCGGGCCCGGGCGAGGGGGCGAAACGGACCGGCGGCAGGAGGCGGGCGATGACGCCGCCGCCACTGTTCCTGGAGGGCTACCGCCGCTTCAAGCGGGAGCGCTATCCAGATGAGGCCGGCCGGTTCGCCAAGCTGGCGCGCGGTCAAGCCCCCACCGCCCTGGTGATCTCCTGCTCCGACAGCCGGGTCGATCCGGCGACCATATTCTCCGCCGCCCCCGGCGAGCTATTCGTGGTGCGCAACGTCGCCGCGCTGGTGCCGCCATATGAGGAGGCGGGCGGCTATCACGGCACCTCGGCGGCGCTCGAATTCGCCGTCTCCAGGCTCAAGGTCGCCGACGTCGTGATCCTGGGACACGGGCTTTGCGGCGGCGTCGAGGCCGCCTTGGCCGCGGCGGAGGATCGGCCGCTGGGGCGGTTCATCGAGCCCTGGGTCGGCCTGCTGGCGCCGGTGCGCGACCAGGTGATGGCGGACCAGACGCTCACCAGCCCGGAGGCGCGGCAGGAGGCGTTGGAGCATCTGGGCGTGCGCCAATCGCTCGCCAATCTGGCGGGCTTTCCCTTCGTCGAAGAGGCCCTCGAGGCTGGGACGCTGCGGCTGCATGGCGCCTGGTTCTCGATCGCGCGGGCCGAGCTCCACTGGCTCGACGAGGGCCGGGACTCGTTCGAGCCGCTGCCCGGATGAGGGGCCGGGAGAGCGGCGAACGGGGGTGAAATCCGCCGCCTCGCTTTTGCGCGCGCCAGGGGTGGATATTAACGAATCCCATGCCCATATGCGGGCGTCGATTGTGAATTGACAGCGCGCGCCAAAGGTATAAAGCAGCGCAAATTACGAGACCGAAAGGGCGCCCGCGTCTCACCCGCGAAATGCGGCGACCGCGAGGCCCAATCGCTCAGCGCGTCGTTGAAAGGAACCACGACCATGTTGAGTGCAGCAAGACAATGTCCGCGACCCCTCCCCGCTTGAAGCCATCGCGGCGCTCGCCGTTTCCCAAAAGCTATGGCCCGGTGGCCGATCTAGAGACCCATCTGCCGGATGAGTGGTGGCGCAAACTGTTCAACGCGCTCTATCTCAAGACCGACGGCGACGTCATCGAAAATACCGAGAACACGCAGCGCGACGTCGACTTCATCGTCTCCTCCGCGGCGTTGCGGCCACATGACGACATCCTGGATCTGTGCTGCGGCCAGGGACGCCACGTGCTCGAGCTCGCCCGCCGGGGCTTCGGCCGCGTCAGCGGGCTCGACCGCTCGCGCTATCTGGTGCGTCTGGCCAGGAAACGCGCGGCGGCGGAGAAATTGAACACGACCTTCAAGGAAGGCGACGCGCGCAATCCGCGGCTGCAGGCCGAAAGCTTCGACTGCGTCTCCATAATGGGCAATTCCTTCGGCTACTTCGCCAACAAGCAGGACGACGAGAAGGTGCTGTCGGCGGTCGCCAAGCTGCTGCGCCAGTCGGGCACGCTGGTGCTCGATCTCGCCGACGGCGAATGGCTGAAGAGCCATCACGAGCCGCGGTCCTGGGAGTGGATCGACGAGCATCATTTCGTTTGCCGCGAGCGCTCGCTCGCTTCCGACGGCGAGCGGCTGATCTCGCGCGAGGTGATCGTCCACGACGAGATGGGCGTGCTCGCCGACCAGTTCTACGCCGAGCGGCTCTACACGCGGGACGGCGTCGCCGCCCTGCTCGAGAAGGCCGGTTTCCGCGACGTGCGCCAGCACGGCCAGGTCGAATCGCGCTCCGACCGCGATCAGGACCTCGGCATGATGGCGCGGCGCATGCTGGTGACCGCCAACGCGCCGATCAAGGTCGCGCGCAA
>CAYVYD010000279.1:0-3601 GCA_964454415.1 uncultured Hyphomicrobiaceae bacterium
CGGCCGTCGTCGCCGGCGAGCCTGAAGGCGAGCTGCTTGGAGGTGACCGCGAGCACCGCGAGCGTCGAGACGGTGATCGCCGTGCCGACCGCCATGGCGAAGGTGGCGAGGACGCCGGCCCAGAGGATGCCCTGGGCGATGGCGAAGACCAGCACGATGAGCGCGCCCGAACAGGGGCGGATACCGACCGCCAGCACGATCGCCGCCAGCCGCTTCAAATCCAGGCTGCCCTCGAGCTGGCGCGGGTCCGGCATGTGGGCGTGGCCACAGCCTTCGCCGACGCCATGGCCCTGCCCGCTCCCGTGTTCATGGTCGTGATGGTGGCCGTGCGCGCCGGCGCCGGGCCGGAGTTGCAACACCAGAAGCCACAGGCCGATGACGGCGATCAGCGCGTAGCTCGCCGTCTCGAGGGTCGCCGCCGCTCCCTTGATCTGCAAGCCAGCGGCGTTCATCGCCAGCGCCAGCACCGCGATGATCGCGACCGCGGTGAGCGCCTGGACCATCGACGCCAGGAAGCTCAGCAGGATGCCGCGTTTGACGGTCCGCTCGTTGGCGAGCACATAGGAGGTGATCACCGCCTTGCCGTGCCCCGGCCCCAGCGCATGGACCACGCCGTAGACGAAGCCCAGTCCGATCAGGATCCAGGCGGCGGCCAGGCTGCCCTCGGCCTTGAGCTTGCGCACGGCCCCGGCCAATTGGCGGTGAAACCTGTGCTGGGTCTCGAGCACCCAGTTCCAGAACCTGCCATAGGCGCTCTGGCCCAGAGCTTTTTCGGACGCGCCCATGGGGGCGGCTCTCGGCGCGCCCTCGGCCGCGGGCGCCCCGAAGGGGGTCGGCTGCGACCATGCCGGACCGCTCGCCCAAAGCACACCAAGGCCCAGAAGCAGCAAGGAAAATAGCCAGGGAGCGAAGTTGAATCTCAGGACCATGCGCGCCACGGCGTGTGGCTCATCGGGCGGCGCAGTCGATCGCGACCGTGCGGGCGAATTGGGATCCGTAGTCGCTGCTGGCATCCAGGGCGGAGAAAAAGGCTTCATTCATATCCGACGGCTTGGCCTGCGCCGTTTGGGTGCCCTCGAACTTGGCCTGGCAGGCCGGCGGCGCGGTCGAGGCGAGCATCACCGGATTGGCTTTGTCGAAATCGAAGGCGACGAAATAGGTCGGATCGAATACCTGGAAGGTCAATTTCCGTTTGACCGGATCGAGCGGCGTCTTGAGCGGCAGGGTGAATTGCAGGGTCAGAATGCCCTCGACTTCGTCGAGGCGGTAATCCTGCGGTTCGGCACGGGCCTGCGCCTTGCCGTCGGCCTTGACGAAGGTGAAGTAGCCGAACTCCGAGAGCGAGGAGACGTTTTCGGCCGCCAGCGGCTCAAGCTCGGCCTGATTAAACGTTCCGTCCCCGTCCTTGTCGAGGCCTTGGGTCGCGAAGGCGCTGTAGAATTCATCGAAGGTCCAAATGTGACGCAGGCCCGTTACGCGTCCTTCCTGGTCGTGAAGGATCTGGGTTTGGACCTTGACCCAGACGTGGGGATGGGCGTGCGCGCGGGAGGGCATGAGCACGAGCGCGGCCATAAGAAACGGCAGGACGACGCGCAGAATCGCTTTTGCCGCGCCGCGCGCCGCCCGCTCTCTTCCTCCGAACCAGCCGCTCACATCGCCCCCATTGGTTTGAACGGGATTCGCGCGCTGCGAATCTCCTTCATCGGCTGTCCTCAATGAAATAAAAAATCGGCGCAATTGAGACTGCCCCCTATCGGCACCTCACGCTATGTTATATTATAACACAAATATTGTCGGTGAGTCATCGTTGCCGTTCGAAATGGGGGAGAGGCGCGGCATATGCTCAAGAGCCTGGCAGCCGGATTGGCAGTTCTTTGCATGGCCGCGTTTGCCGCCTGTGGTTCGCCGCGCGCCGCCGCGCCGCCCAAGGTCGTCGTCACCATCGCGCCGATTCACTCGCTGGTCGCGGCGATCGCCGCCGGCGTCTGCGAACCCCAATTGCTGATGCCGAGCGGTAGCTCGCCGCACTCCTTCGCCCTCAAACCCTCCCAAGCCAGGGCGTTGCGGCAGGCCGATGTCATCGTCCGGGTCGGGAGCACGCTGGAGACGTTCCTCGATCGCCCCCTGGCCGCGCTCGGAAAGGACGCGAGCGTCGTCACCCTGGACGAGATCGGCGGCATCGGGCTCCTCGAAATGCGCGCGGGCGGCGTTTGGGAAGCCCATGGCGATGGGCGGGAGGACGACGGCGATCATCGGCCGGGCGGAGAGGTCGGCGGCCCCGATCACACTGGTCCCGATCACGCGGGCCACAATCCCCATATCTGGCTCGACCCGCGCAACGCCGTCGTCGCCGTCGACTATATCGCCGGCGTGCTGGCCCGGGTGGACCCCGCCAATGCCGCAACCTACCGGACCAATGCGCGCGGCCTGGTTGCGCGCTTGAACGCGCTCGACATGGAATTGGCCGCGGCGACAGCCCCGATCCGCGCGAAACCCTATGTCGTGTTTCACGACGCCTATGCCTATTTCGAGGACCGCTATCACCTCAGCCCCGCCGGCGCCGTCACCGTCTCGCCCGACCGCGCGCCCGGCGCCAGAAGGCTCGGGGAGCTGCGGCGAAAGATCATGGCGCTCGGCGCCGTCTGCGTGTTCTCCGAACCGCAATTCGAGCCAAGGCTCGTCGCCCCAATAATCGAGGGAACGCCGGCGCGAAGCGCGGTGCTGGACCCGTTGGGGGCGACGCTGGCACCGGGGCCCGAGCTCTATTTCACGCTGATGCGCGATCTCGCCGCGGCGCTCGAGAGTTGTCTGGGGCGCTCCTGACCACCGGTGCCGAAAACGAGAAACCGGGCGGCCATGGACCGCCCGGTTCGAGCAATCTTCGATGCGCCGCGGCGTTTTTTTAGTACCTGAAGCTCCGGGGCGTCACGATCACGCGGGCGCCGACGCGAGTCCGGTTGTAAAGATCGATCACGTGCTCGTTGTAGAGCCTGATGCAGCCATGGGTCACGTCGCGGCCCACCGTCCAGGGCGCGTCGGTGCCGTGAATCCGGTAAAGCGTGTTGCCGAGATACATGGCGCGGACGCCCAAGGGATTGCGCGGATGGCCGCCCGGCACGTGGGCGGGCAGTTCGGGGTTCTCCCGGCGCATGTCGTGCGTCGGCGTCCAGGGCGGATTGACGCGCTTGCTGCTTACATGGCTGACGCCGGACCAGCGCGCACCGCCGGCCGGCACGCCGATCGGGTAGCTGATGGCGGCGCCGCGTTCATGGACGAAATAAAGCCGGCGGTCGCCGAAGCTCACGATGATCGTCCCGGGGGCGTAGTGCTCGCTGAAGCGCACCACATAGCTGTTGGCGTTGAAGCTGCGGCCACCGCTGAAGCCGCCGAACAACGATTGAAACAGACCCTGCGCGGAGGCGCGTTCGGTGCCGAGACCGAGAACGAGCGCCACAACCACGGCAGCGGCTGCGAAATGCCTCAAATGTTTCATGGCGAATTACCCGTCAGTTCGTTTTGCCTACTCAATACGTTTGGACTTAGTTTGCGCTTGACGCGTGCGCCACTTCTTCGCCATTGGCATCTTCGGCTTCGGCGACGT
>CAYVYD010000280.1:0-3580 GCA_964454415.1 uncultured Hyphomicrobiaceae bacterium
TCCAGGCCCATCTGGCGCTCACCAAGGGGCTGCACCTGGCCTTCGTGGCGGCGGCCCAATGGAGCCTGGCGCGGCTCTATGTTGGCGGGCGCGAGGGCGGGCGCTCACGCCACGCGCTCGTCTTCTGGGCTGCTCAGGGCGGCGGCATCCTGACGGGCGTGCTGGCGCTGCCGCTCTTGTCGCTCGCCACCGTCGCGGGCCTTCTCGCCTTCGACAGGGATCTCTCCTGGCTCGGGCGCCTGCGCGCCCATTGGGGCCTGCCGCTCGCCCTCCTCCTCGCCGCGCCCTGGGCGCTGGCACTCGCGGTCAATCCGGAGCCCGAGTTGGTGCGCCAGGCCTGGGCGGAGGGCTTGCTCCGCAAGCTCGCCGGACCGCAGAAGATGAACTGGCGGGGGTTTCCGGGCATGTATGTGATCGGCCTGTGGCTCGGCCTGTTGCCGGGCGCGGTATACGCCGTTCTGGCGAGCAAGCACGCATGGGCGCTTCGCGGCGAACGGCCCTACCGGTTTCTGCTCGCCTGGATCGGTGCCTATCTGCTGGCGATCGAGCTCCTTTCGAGCAAGCCGCCGCTTTACACCCTTCAGATGCTGATGCCCGCGGTCGCGGTTGCGGTCGGTGCGGCGCTGGCATCGCCCGAGGCGTCGGCGGGGGGTCTCCCGCGGCCCCACCGCGCCTACTGGGCGCTCTGCCTCCTTCACGCTCTCCTTCCCGCGGCGGCGCTGATGGGGCTCGTCGCCGTGACGCCCCCGCCCGTCGCCTGGGCACCGCTGCTGCTCGCGCTTGTCGCTGCGGCGGGCGTCGTCGCGGCGCAGCTCGGCGCTCTGCGGCAAAGGCCCTTCGCCTGGCTCGGCCTGGCGCTGACGGCCAGCGTCCTGTTCTATTTCGCGGCCCTCCAGTTGATGCTGCCCGGCTACCGGGGAATCTGGACCAGCGCGCGGTTGGGCGAGGCGGCCCGCGCGCTGGCGCCCTGCGTTCCCGGTCGAGTCATGGTCGCCGGCTATGCCGAGCCGAGCGCGGTGTTCGAGATCGGCACCTCGACCTTCCTCACCAGAGGCCCTAGGGCCGGCCAATCGGCGGCCGACTGGCTCGGCAGGAAGAAGGGCCGCATCGCCTTCGTTGCCGACGACGCGGAAGCCGCGTTTCGTGAGGAGCTCAGGCGCATGGGGCTGGAGCCACCTCTCCGCGTCGGCTGCGTCAGGGGCCTGAACATCGGCCGTTTTCAATGGGTCGCGCTGTCACTCTATGTCGTGGCGGAGCCAAGCGAACTCGCGGCCTGCCGGTTGCCTCGCCATGCGCAATGTGAAACACAGGATTGATCCGGACGGCCGAACGGGCCAAACAGGGAAAATGGGGACGAGGGAAAGGCTATGGCTCGAAAAGACACTTCGGTCGCGCGCAAGGGCGCGCTTGCGCTGGTGGGGCTTCTATTGGTCGCCATCGCCGGTCTCTTGATCGACACCACGATCGACGTCTGGCCCTCGATCGGGGTTCATTCGGAGCTTTGCAAACGCTCCCAGACGATTCCCGAGGCCGACCGCGCCGAGTTCCTGGAAACCGTCAAGCGGGCCGGAAAGGTCAATTGCAAGTTCGGCGACCTGCCCGTCACCCGCGTCAATCTGGGCGGCACCCACACCTTCCTCTCCGCCGATCAGGGCCTGTTCGCCATGGCCGCGATCATGGCGGCGATCGGCGCGGCGTTGCGCTCCCTGCTCTCCCTGGGGCTCGCCTTCGCGGCCAGGACCGAGGACAAGCTTTCGGTGGTGTGGACGCTGCTGCGCCCGGTCATGGCGGCGGTGCTCGGGGTCGCGGTCTACATGCTGCTGCGGACCTTCTTCCAGCCCGCCGCCGACCTGATCCGCGTCAACCCTTACGGCTATCTGAGCGTCGCCCTGCTGGTGGGGCTGTTCGCCGACCGGCTGTTGCTGTGGCTCGGCGAGGGCGCGCGTCCGCTCTTCGGGCGCTGAGCTCGGCTGGGGGCCGCCTCCTTGCGTCCTGCCCGGAGTCATTCCGGGCATCCACTGGGGCGTTTCGGATCGAAACACGGCGCCCTTGGCCGCCCTAGTGGACCGCCGGGACAAGCCCGGCGGTGACGAAGGGGGCGCAGTGCCGGGTCTGGTCCCGTGCATGACGGGAAGGGCCGTGGCCCCTGTGGATCTATGGCCGGTAGGGGATCGCCGAGACGCCGAGAATCGCCTGGTGCACCAGAAGCTGGTTTTTCAGCGTTCCCCCTTCGAGCAGCTCGGAGCTGTTGATCGCGTAGCCCAGCTTGTATTCGGTGAAGAAGGCGTAGCGGTCGGATGGGAACAGCCGCCATTCGATGCCGGCGAGCCCCTGGAAGCCGGGGCCGGTGATCTCGTAGCGGTAGGTCCAGTTCTGCCGGCCGATGTCCTTTCGGGCGATTTCGGTGTGCGGGATCATCAGGCCGGCGCCGGCGCCCAGATAGGGCACGAAACGGCGGTGCCATCCGCTCATGCGGTAGACGGCGTTGAGGGTGAGAAAATTGAGCCCGTGGGAATATTCGAGCTTGGTGAAGGTCTCGCCCACCGCCTCCCGCGGCGGCACTGGTTTTCCGTCGCGCGTCCCCGTCTGCTCGACCTCTTCCTTGCGGCGCGAGATCGACTTGGCGTGGGTGAAGTCGATCATGGCGCCGAATTTGGGCGCCGCCGCCGTCCAATAGGTGCCGCGCACGCCGTAATAGGGTGGATCGTCGAAGGGCTCGCCGGTCCACGGCACGTCCTTCAGGACCATGTCGGTGCCGTTCGGCTGCTTGAGAAACACGTCGGCGGGAACCGTGTAGTTGCCGCCGCCATAGACGCCGAATTGAAACTCTGATTGCGCCGCCACGGCCTCCCCCTGCCGCGCCGGGCTGCCGGGAGCGGGCGCGGATGCGGGATTTGCCGCGAAGCTCAAGGGGCCAAACGCGGCGACGGCGAGGGCGAATTTGTGGAACACCTCGACCGTCAGCAGGGCCTCGAGGCCGAGACCGGCCAGGGCGACGCCGGCGCTTGCCGCGGCGAACATGACGAGCGCGCCGATTACCGCATGGGCGGTTTTGAATGTCGCCAGCGCCTCTTCCAGCGGGCCCTGCGGCAACGGCCAGTCCATCCCGCTCCACAGCAGCGCCGCGCCGGCGGCGGCGATCCCGGCGGCGGCGAGACGCCGCAGTCCGCGCCGATACCGGCCGTCGACCCCTGCCCGCTCGGCGCCGAATGTTCCCGTCGCGCCACCCAATGACGTTGCCTCGCCGCCGTCGCCCGACAGCGCCGCGACGCGCCTGCCCCTCGTCAATCGCATTGTCCTTTATCCCTCTCGCGCTAATACGGTCCGGCGGATTTGCTCGGTCATCCACGCCAACAGCCGCTTGCCGCGCAATTGCGCGCTGCCGTCGGCGGATCTTTGGAACAGCCAGCGTCGCGCCGCCATGCGTTGTATCAATAATTGCGTGCACGTCGTGCCGACGATGGCGCCCGCCACCGTGTCGCTGAAGTAATGGGCGCCGATCAGGAACCTCGACGCCGCGACCCAGGCGGCGGCCAGGAACAGATAGAACCGAGCCTTGGGAAAGAGAACGGCGAGTGCC
>CAYVYD010000281.1:0-3571 GCA_964454415.1 uncultured Hyphomicrobiaceae bacterium
CGCAAGCAGATCGCCGAGCAGAAGGCGTTGCGCGAAAAGGCGATCAACGAGAACGCCGCCGAGCTATTCCGCTCCAAGGGCTCCTTCGTCGCCGGCAACCCCGATGGCGACGTCACGGTGGTCGAGTTCTTCGATTACAATTGCGGCTATTGCCGGCGCGCCTTCAAGGATCTGGTCAAGCTCATCGAGACCGACAAGAACGTCCGCGTGGTACTCAAGGAATTTCCGATCTTCGGCAAGGAGTCTGAGGATGTCGCCAAGATCTCGATCGCCGCTGCCAACCAGGGCAAATATTTCGAGTTTCACAGCGCCGTCATCACCGCGCCCGGCCACGCCTCCAAGGCGCAAGCGCTGCGCATTGCCGAAAAGGTCGGGCTGGACATGGACCAACTGAAAAAAGACATCGAGTCGCCCGAGGTCGCCAAGGTGATCGCGCAGACCAACCAGCTCGCCGAGAAGATGGGGCTGCAGGGCACGCCCTTCTATTTGGTGGGCGACCGCTCGATTCCCGGCGCGCCCGACGATCTTTACGACGTGTTCGTCAAGAAGGTCGCCGACGTCCGCAAAAACGGCTGCACCGCCACCTGTTAACGCCGGGCGCAGCGGCGCTTTGCAAGCCAATTGAAAAGCTGTTAGAGGGGCCTGGAACCCACCGCCGCCTCGCTCGCGGGGCAGCGGCCAATCCCGCCTCGCGTCGCGGACGAGCTCCATGCCCAAGCCGATTTACGTCCTGAACGGCCCCAATCTGAACCTGCTCGGCGCGCGCGAACCGCATATCTACGGCGCCGAAAGCCTGGAGGACGTGCGCGCGCGGACCGCCAGGAAGGCGCAGGCGCTCGGCCTCGATATAGACTTCCGGCAGACCAACAAGGAAGGCGAGCTCGTCGATTGGATCCAGGAAGCGCGCGAGAAGGCCTGCGCGCTCGTCATCAACGCCGGTGCCTACACCCACACCTCGGTCGCCATTCTCGACGCGCTGCTCGCGGCCGATATTCCTTGCATCGAGGTGCATCTTTCGAACATTTTCCAGCGGGAGGACTTTCGTCACCACTCCTATCTCTCACGCGCCTCCCAAGGGGTGATTTGCGGCTTCGGCGCAAAAGGGTATGAATTCGCCGTCGAGGCGGTCGCCGAGCGGCTGGCGCAGGGCGCCTGAAGCGATTGCGGGGGGGGGGCGAGCAGGGTTGATGTCGGAAACCAAGTCACAGATCGATCAGGACCTGATCCGGGAGCTCGCCGACTTGCTCGGCGAGACCGGACTGACGGAAATCGAGATCGAGCACGAGGGCCTGCGCGTGCGCGTCGCGCGCGCCGCCGGACCGCTCCCGTCCCACTCTCTCCCCCTCCCCACCACGCCTCCCCACCATCCCGACCAGGGCGATCAGCAGTCCAGGGGTGAGCTCGCCCAGCACCCCGGCACCGTCATTTCACCGATGGTCGGCACCGTTTACCGCTCGCCCGAGCCCGGCGCGCCGCCCTTCGTCGAGGTCGGCTCCACGGTGACCGATGGGCAGACCGTGATGATCGTGGAGGCGATGAAGACCATGAACCACATTCCGACGCCACGGGGCGGCACCGTCACCGCGATCCTGGTGGAAGACGGCCAGCCGGTCGAGTTCGGCGAGCCGCTGGTCATCATCGAGTAGGCGCGGACCCGGACCCTTCATGTTCGACAAGATACTCATCGCAAACCGAGGCGAGATCGCCTTGCGCATCGAGCGAGCCTGCAAGGAGCTCGGCATCTCGACCGTGGCGGTCCACTCCACCGCCGACGCCGACGCGATGCACGTCAAGCTGGCCGACGAATGCGTCTGCATCGGCCCGCCGGCGGCTTCCGAGAGCTATCTCAACATCCCGCAGATCCTCGCCGCCTGCGAGATCACCAGCGCCGACGCGGTGCACCCGGGCTACGGCTTTCTTTCGGAGAACGCGCGCTTCGCCGAAATCCTCGAGGAGCACGGCATCGCCTTCATCGGACCCAGCGTCGAGCATCTGCGGCTGATGGGCGACAAGATCGAGGCCAAGGCCACCATGGCGAAGCTCGGCGTCCCCGTGGTTCCCGGCTGCGACGGGCCGATCACGGGCGAGGCCGACGCCTCCAGGATCGCCGCCGAGATCGGCTATCCGGTTCTGATCAAGGCGGCAGGCGGCGGCGGCGGGCGCGGCATGCAGGTGGCCCGCTCGGCCGAAAACCTCTCCCACGCCATCTCCACCGCCCGCGCCGAGGCCAACGCCGCCTTCGGCGACGACCGCCTCTATTTAGAGAAATATCTCTCCCGCCCGCGCCACATCGAGATTCAGGTTCTGGCCGACGGCCAGGGCCATGCGATCCATCTGGGCGAGCGCGACTGCTCGCTGCAGCGCCGCCATCAGAAGATCATGGAGGAATCGCCCTCCCCGGCGCTCAACGCCGACGAACGCGACCAGATCGGCGAGGTCGTGGCGGACGCCATGCGCAAGCTCAACTACCGCGGCGTCGGCACGGTGGAGTTCCTCTACGACAACGGCAAATTCTATTTCATCGAGATGAACACCCGCCTCCAGGTCGAGCATCCGGTGACCGAGATGATCACCGGCATCGACCTGGTGATCGAGCAGATCCGCATCGCCGCCGGCGCCTCGCTCAACCTTACCCAGAGCGACATCCACCTCAACGGCACGGCGATCGAATGCCGCATCAACGCCGAGAACCCGTCGACCTTTGTGCCCTCGCCCGGCAAGATCACCCAGTTCCACCAGCCGGGCGGGCTCGGGGTGAGGGTCGATTCGATGGCCTATGCGGGCTACACCATCCCTGCCTATTACGACAGCCTGATCGGCAAGCTGATCGTGCATGCCCGCAACCGCAACGAATGCCTGATGCGCCTGCGCCGCGCGCTGGGCGAGTTCGTGGTCGAGGGGATCGAGACCACTATTCCGCTGTTCATCAAACTGATCGGCGAGCCCGACATCGTCAACGGCACCTATGATATTCATTGGCTCGAAAAATATCTCGAGAAGCCTTAAACTCCGCCATCCTCCCCGTGTCGGCGAAGGGTTCCGATGAGCTCAATCAACGACATCATGGTCGAGATCACGCCGCAGGTCCTGCTCAAGGCCTATGCGTGCGGCATCTTCCCGATGGCCGAGAGCGCCGACGACAACGCGCTCTACTGGATCGAGCCCGAGCGGCGCGGCATCCTGCCGCTCGACCGAGTGCACGTGCCGCGCCGCCTCGCCCGCACGATGCGCGCCGACGCCTTCGAGATCCGCATCGACAGCGACTATCACGGCGTCATCGACGGCTGCGCCGCCTCGCGGCCCGGCCGGCGCAGCACCTGGATCAACACGCGCATCCGCCGGCTCTACGCCGAATTGTTCGAGCTCGGCTATTGCCACACCGTCGAGACCTGGCGCAACGGCCGGCTTGTCGGCGGGCTCTACGGCGTCCATCTGGGGCGCGTCTTCTTCGGCGAAAGCATGTTCTCCTACGACCGCGACGCCAGCAAGGTGGCGCTGGTCCACCTCGTCGCCCGGCTGAAGCACGGCGGGTTCAGCCTGCTGGATACCCAGTTCGTCACCGATCACCTGC
>CAYVYD010000282.1:0-3558 GCA_964454415.1 uncultured Hyphomicrobiaceae bacterium
GCGTCGTCCAGGGTGAGGAACGTCGCCATGCCGGCGCCGGTGGCGCCCCCCACCACGTACCAGCGCGCCCCCGCGCCGGCCGAGTCGAGCCCGTGGCGCGCGCCCGGCATGGGCGCCTCCTCGCGCCATGTGTTCCTGGCCGGATCGTAAGCCCAGTGCTCCGCGAAGGTCCCGCCGGTCCCCAAGTCCTCGCCGCCGGTGACGTGGATGCGGCCGGCCACGGCCGCCGCCGTGTGCCCACCGCGCGCCTGCGGCAGGTCGGCCAGGCGGCTCCAGCTGTTGGCGGCGGGGTCGTAGGCCTCGACGGCGCGCAGATTTCGCCGCCCCCAGCGCCCGGCGACGGCGTAGAGCTTGCCGCCCAAGGCGGCGGCGGCCAAGTGCTCGCGCGCCGTCGGCATCGGCTCGAGCGCCGTTTCCCAACGGTTCCCCGCCGGGTCGTAGGCCCACAGCGCCAGCGGGTCGGGGCCGACCCCGCCGACCGCGTATAGCCTGCCATCCAGCGCGACGAGCTTGTGCGCCGCCCGCGGTTGCGGCATGTCGGCGATCGGCCGCCACTGGTCCCGATCGGGATCGTAGACCCAGCCCGTCTTGCGGTCGGGGGTGAAGCTCAGATTGGCGAAGCCGCCGGTGGCGTAGATCCGGCCGCCCAGCGCGGCGATGGCCAGATGATGCCGCGCCTCGGGCAGGGGGGCGAGCGCGCGCCAGGCGTCGGCCTCGGGGTCGTAGACCTCGAAGGCGGCCGTCGTTCGGAAGAGCGCGATGCCGCCCGCGGCGTAGACGCGTCCGCCGAGCTCGGTCACGCCGATTTCCGACCGCGCCGTGGGCATCGCGGCGCCCCGGCTCCACGACCCCTCCGCCGCCGCCAGGCCGGCGCCCCGCGGTCCGGCGATGCCAATGGCGGCAAGAATGATTAGAACGAGCCGTCGCAGGGTGTGGTCTCGCACTGTCCAGCCCCGGTTCCGTCCAATGATGGACGCCGATGGGGTTTAGAATACCCCAGGGCGCGCCGTTGCCTACGGATTTGTTGGGCGGTCTCGGGCGAGGTGGCCGGCCTGGAGCGAGCCACGTGGGGCGTTGCCCGCCTAGCTCACCGCGAACTGGGCCATCATGCCGCCGTCCTCATGCTCGAGGATGTGGCAGTGGAAGAGATAGGGCACCGCGTCGCTCGCCGGATGGTCGACGCGCAGCAGAATTTCCGCCCGCCCCTCGACCAGCACCACGTCCTTTAGGCCCGTCGTCGCATAGTCGACCGGTTTGCCGTTGTCGGAAAGCACCTGAAACGCCGTCGCGTGCACGTGGAAGGGGTGCGCCATCATGGCGGCGCTCACCTCCCACAGCTCGGTCTCGCCGCGCTTGAGCTTCAGGTCCACCCGGTCGATGTCGAAGGCGCGCCCGTTGATGGCGAGACCGCCCATCGGACCGCCGCCCATGCCGCCGCGCCCCATGCCGCCTCCACGCATGCCGCCGCTCATACCCCGTCCCATGCCGCCCATCATGTCGAGGCTGATCCGGCGCCGGCGCGCGGGCTCGCCGAAATCGGGCTCGGGCGCCCCGGCGAGCGTCTCGGGGAGCCGAGTGATGGGCGCCGCCTTCGCCTTGTCGGGAACGAAGCGCATCACTTCGAACTCGCCCTCGCGGCCCGCCTCCGCCTGGGGCGGCGAGGCGGCTCCCATGCGTCCCATCATGCCGCCCCCCATCATGCCACCCCCCATCATGGCGTTGCGGTCGGGACCGCTCAGCAGCGCCACCGGCGCCGCGCCCGAAAAGTCGGCGACGATCTCGACCCGCTCGGCGGGCGCGAGCCGCAGCGCGGCGAGCGCCACCGGCTTGGGCAGTAATCCGCCATCGCTCGCCACCTGGTGGAAGGTCCGGTCGTCGGCGAAACGCAGATGATAAATGCGCGCGTTCGACCCGTTGAGGAGCCGCAGCCGCACCAGGCCCGAGGGCACCGCCGCGGTGGGCGAGACCGCGCCGTTCACCAGGATCGTGTCGCCCCTGAAGCCGTGCCGCAGAGCGTGGTGGTGAGCCGAATAGGCGAGCGAGCCGTCGCGGGCGAAGGCGCGGTCCTGAATCACCAGCGGCAGATCGTCCACGCCGTAGGTCGCGGGCAGTCCGGGGTCGGGCGCGCCGGGATCGTCGATGATGATCATGCCGGCGAGCCCATGATAGACCTGCCTGGCGGTGCGGTTGTGGACGTGGGAGTGATACCACACGGAGGAGGCCGGCTGGTCGACGGGGAGTTCGGGATCCCACGCGCCGCCGGGCTGGATCTCGAGCTTGGGGCCGCCATCGACGATCGCCGGGACGTGCAGGCCGTGCCAGTGGGTCGTCACCGGCTCCTCCAGCCGGTTCACCACCCTGAGCTTCGCCGTCTCCCCCCGGCTGACCCGCAGGACCGGCCCCAGATAGGCTTGGCTGAAGCCGAGCGTCTTGGTCTTGGCGCCGGAAAGGAACGCGGAGCTGCCGCTGATCGCCTCCAGCGTCTCGGCCGAATTCTTGACCTCCACCAGCGGCGGGATGGGGAGCGGCGCGCCCGCTTCCCGGGCGACGCAGCGTTTGGCGATATAGGGCGAAGCCAGCAGCGATGCTGTCCCTGCGAGAAAGGAACGGCGCGACAGGGTCAAGGGGTTACTCCACTGAGACTAGATCATCGAAAGGGTGCCGACGCTTTATGAATAACATGCGATTCAGCGAATGATTCAAGTCAAATTGTTGCGCCCCGCCGCTGTCTGGAGCCGCCATGCGGTCTCATTTCATGGCGCCGCCGGCGATCGCGAATTCGCGTTCGACCGTGAAGCCCTCCACGCTCTCCCATTGGCGCAGATGGACGGAAACCTCGTCCCAGGCCGCCTGTCGCGCCGCCGCGTCTAGATCGGCCACCACGGCGCGGTAGACGCCGAAGGCCTGCTGCATCATGGCGAGCGCGTCCTGCGCCGAAGCAAGCCGCAGCCTCGCGTGGACGGTTGTGCTTTCGATCCGGTCGAAGCCCGCCTTCGCCAGCAGCGCCTCAAGAGCTCCGGGCTCGCCCAGCGCGAAGATGCCGGGCTCGCCCGCCTTGGGCGCCTCCTTGCCGGCGCGGCGCAGCAGGATGTCGAGGGTCTCCGCCATGAAGGGGTTGGCCTGCGGCGTCGAGAACACCAGCGCGGCGAAGCGCGCCCCTGACTTGAGCGTCTCGCGGACCGCGCGCAGCGCCTCTTGGGGGTTCGGGAACAGCATCAGCCCCAGCCGGCAGATGCAGGCATCGAAGCTCTCCTCGAGGCTGGTGAGGTCCTCGGCCGCGCCGTGCAGCGTTTCGACGTTGGCGAAACCGGCCTGGGCAAGCCGGTCCTGGGTGTAGTCCAGCATGGTCTGCGATATGTCGTTTGCCACCACGGTGCCCCCGGGCCCCACGCGTTCGGCCAGCAGCAGGCTTTGGCGCCCGCTGCCGCAGGCGAGATCCAGCACGCGCATGCCGGGCGCAACACCCGCCAGGTCGAACAGCGTCCGCGTCGCCGGCACCAGCTCCTCGCCCAGCGTCTCGTCCCAGGCCGCGTAGCCTTCGGCGGCCGCGTCCCAGGT
>CAYVYD010000283.1:0-3535 GCA_964454415.1 uncultured Hyphomicrobiaceae bacterium
GCCGCGCCGCCGCCGCGACGGCTTCGTCGAGCCCGCTGGCGAGCGACGCTTCGTCGAGCCCATGGGCGAGCGCCGCGCCGCGCCCGCCGCCGGGCAATCGCCGCCGCAGGGCGAGGACGTCGCCGCCCGGCTGCTGGCCGCGAGCCAGGGGCTGCGCGGCTACAGGGTCTTGATCGCGCCCGATTACGCCCGTTACGATGCCGCCGGCGAGGCGCTCGCGCTGGCGCGCGAGCTCGCCGCCACCGGCCGCGGCGTCATTCTGGTCGACTGCGCGCAGGACCAGGACGGACTGGGTCAGCTCCTGGGGCTTAAAGGCATGCCCGGTCTGAACGAGCTGATGAACGGCGAGGCCAATTTCGAGCAGGTCATCAGGCGCGACGGCGAGAGCACGCTGCAGCTGATCGGCCGCGGACGCCGGACCGGCCAGCCGGGAAACGCCGCCAACGCGGCACGCATCTTCGGCGCGCTCGATGAGATCTACGACCTGGTGCTTGTCTACGCCAATGGCGCGATAGCGCAGGCGTTCATCGGCGACTACCAGGGGCATATCGCGGCCAGCGTCGCGATCAGCGATCCGAATGTGATCCCGCAACCGGGCGAGGTGGCGTTGCGGCAATGGCTCGCGGGAAGTCCGTTCCGAGGTCCCGTCATGATGCGCCAGGCGACCCGACCGGTCCGCGCCGCCCGTGGCCGCCTGCCGTGGACGCGGCAGGCGGCGGCCCTCTAGGCCATGACCTAGTCCGAGGCGTCCGGCGCGCGGCCCTTGATCAGCCGACGCATGCTGACCGCCAGCGACCACAGCGTCGGGTTCGACTTGATCAGCCGCTTGAGACGCGCCTTCGCCGCCAGGGGAGCGGTGACGATGTGCCCCGCCGCCCGGAAGGCGACGAAGCTGTCGAACAGCTCGATGGCGCCGTCGCACCACATGTCCTTGTGCGATCCGCCGCCGACGCCGAAATCGTAGACGCCGATGCCCTCGCTGCACGCCCGGCGGATCGCCTCGTTGATCAGCAGCACGCCCGGTGACCAGCGCGTCACCTCGCCGTCGCCGATCGACAGCAACAGCATGTTGGCGCGGTCCTGGTAGCGGATGGCGCCGAGGGTAGCGGCGGTCTGCGCGCCGATCTTGAGAGCGCCCATCTCCAGCCGTCCCTCCGCCTCGCCGCCAGCCGCCATGTCGCGGTAGAAGGCGCGGTGATCGGGGTCGGCGAAGATATTGCCGATCCCCACCTCGACGAAGCGCGCCGCCTTTTGATCGAAATAGGTTTGAAGCACGCGATTGCTGGCGGCGGTGGTGCCGCAGAACTCGAAACTCAATTGCCCGAGATCGCGGATGCGTTTTTCCTTGCGGCGCAGCGAACTGCGCGTGCGCGGTCCTAGGCGTTCCTCTAAAAGCTTGGCGAAATCTCCCGTGAGGGCGGTGGAGTAGCCCGCGCTGGGCGAGGACTGGTGGGGCAGGCGGGCGAGCGGATTGTCCGCGCCCGCCCAGCGGAACGGCTGATTGATGAGAATGGCGCCCGAGATACCGCCGATCTGGTCCGCGGCCGCCGCGAGCAAAGCGCTTATGTCCGCCGCCCCGAACGAGGCGCCGGCGCTGGGGTCGATCGGTGGAAAATTATAATTGGTGTGGGCGGCGCCCAGCCAGCGCAACATCCGCATTCCGGCTATCGCGATCACCTCGAAGGGAAACACGAAAACATCGCCCTTGCCCTCGATCCCGCCGATGACGACCGCCGTCTCGATGCCCTTGGGATCGGCCACGTTGCGCTGCCACGCCTCCGTCCAGCGGTAGCTTTGCGAGCACGAGCACGCCACCCGCTGCTCAAGCGCCAGCCAGCGCTCGCGCGCATCCTCGGCCCTGCGGAAGAGCGAGAGCGTCACACGGCCGGCCGACGTCGCCACGCTGCGCGTGCCCTCTGCCCGAAGCCGCGACGGCGTGGACGCGGCAACGGCGGCCGTTTCACGGTGCAACACGCCGGTGGTCATGTCAGCCGGCCTCCAATCGGTTCCGGATCGCGTGGTCCGGGCCCGAGGCGGCGTTGCGAAACAATGCCGCCGTCAAGGCTTTCTCAAGAAAACTTTGGCAAAACCAAAGCTCATGGCCGCGTCTTTCCTTCGCGCGTCCGCCGATGGTGGGCGGTAAAGGTTAAATTGCGGTTTTGCCGGGAAAAAAAGAAGCCGAAGCGGTGCGATGAGCGGATTGCGAAGCGGTATCCTGCGGGCGGGCCTCGATGCCCTGCATTTCACGCGGGCGCATAGGTTGCTCGAGCCCTATGCCCGGGGCGCCGGCCTGATCTTCATGCTGCATCAGGTGTGCCGCGCGCCGCGCCGCGGCTTCGCGCCCAATCGGATCCTGAGCATCGATCCGGACTTTCTCGAGGCCGTGATCGGCCAGGTGCGGGGGGCGGGCCTCGACATCATCTCGCTCGACGAGATGCGCCGCCGCCTCGTCGCCCGCGAGGACGGTCGCAGATTCGCGGTATTCACCCTCGACGACGGCTACCGGGACACTCTTACCCTGGCCTATCCGATCTTCAAGCGCCATGGCATCCCGTTCACCGTCTACGTGGCGGGCACCTTTCCCGACGGCAAGGGCGAGCTGTGGTGGCTTGCGCTCGAGGAGATCATCGCCAGCGGCGGGTCGATCGAGGTCGACCTCGGCGCCGGTCGGGCGATGTTCTCCGCCAAGACGGTCGCCGAGAAAAACTCGACCTTCGACTGGATCTATTGGCGCCTGCGCGCGATGGACGAGGACCGCCAGCGCGCCGTCATTCACGACCTCTGCGCGCGCTACCGCTTCGACCTCGCCGCCCACTGCCGGGAGCTCATCATGAACTGGAAGGAGCTCGCCGCCCTGGCGAAGGATCCGCTGGCGACGATCGGCGCTCACACCGCCGGTCATCACGCCCTCGCCAAGCTGCCGGCCGCGGCCGCCAGGCGCGAGATCGAGCAAGGCGCCGACCGGCTCGAAGCGAAGCTCGGCTTCCGGCCGCGCCATCTGAGCTATCCCTATGGCGACCAGTCGAGCGCCGGCCCGCGCGAGTTCGAGCTGGCGCGCGAGCTCGGTTTCGACACCGCGGTCACCACCCGCAAGGGCATGATCTTTCCCGGCCATGTGGACCGGCTGACGGCGCTGCCGCGGGTCTCGCTGAACGGCGAATATCAGGCGCTCAAATACACCGAGCTCTATCTGAGCGGCGCGCCCTTCACCCTGTGGAACGGTCTCGGGCTCGGCCGCCTCGACGCCGCGTAAAATTTCTTCACCGGCGATCGCCGCTGGGCCGGTCGGGACGTTGCATCCAGCGGATCAGCAGGCCGGCGGGCAGGATCCACGCCAGGCCCGCAACGGCGAAATAGACCGCCTGAACCAGCGCGGACGCGCCGGCGATGCGCGCGGCACCGATCTCCATGGCGATCAGCGCGTAGAGCGCGATGAAGAGCACCAGCACCATCGTGCCCAGCGCCTTGCGGGTTCGTCGGGTCATGTGCCGCGAGCATAGCCGCGATCGGGCCGAAGCCAATCGGCAATGTCCAG
>CAYVYD010000284.1:0-3523 GCA_964454415.1 uncultured Hyphomicrobiaceae bacterium
TCTCGCTGTTGCCGGTGCCCTTGAACTCCTCGAAGATCACCTCGTCCATCCGGCTTCCGGTGTCGATCAGCGCGGTGGCGATGATGGTCAGCGAGCCGCCCTCCTCGATGTTGCGGGCCGCGCCGAAGAAGCGCTTGGGCCGCTGCAGCGCGTTGGCGTCGACGCCGCCGGTCAGCACCTTGCCCGAGGACGGCACCACGGTGTTGTAGGCGCGCCCCAGCCGGGTGATCGAATCGAGCAGGATCACCACGTCGCGCTTGTGCTCGACCAGCCGCTTGGCCTTCTCGATCACCATCTCGGCCACCTGCACGTGGCGCGAGGCGGGCTCGTCGAAGGTGGAGCTCACCACCTCGCCGTCCACCGAGCGCTGCATGTCGGTCACCTCTTCCGGGCGCTCGTCGATCAACAGCACGATCAGATAGCATTCGGGATGGTTGGTGGTGATCGAATGGGCGATGTTCTGCAGGATGATCGTCTTACCGGTGCGCGGTTGGGCCACGATCAGCGCCCGCTGCCCCTTGCCCAGCGGCGCGACGATGTCGATCACCCGCGAACTCAAATCCTTGGTGGTCGGGTCCTGGATCTCGAGCTCGATCCGCTCATCGGGGTAAAGCGGCGTCAGATTGTCGAAATGGACCTTGTGGCGGACCTTTTCGGGGTCGTCGAAGTTGATCTTGGAGACCTTGAGCAGGGCGAAGTAGCGCTCGCCCTCCTTGGGGCTGCGGATCTGGCCCTCGACCGTGTCGCCGGTGCGCAGGCCGAAGCGGCGGATCTGGCTCGGGCTGACATAGATGTCGTCTGGGCCCGGCAGATAATTGGCGTCGGGTGAGCGCAGGAAACCGAAGCCGTCCTGCAGCACCTCCACCACGCCGGAGCCGGTGATGTCGATCTCACGCTCGGCCAGCTGCTTCAGTATCGCGAACATAAGCTCCTGCTTGCGCATGGCGCTGGCGTTCTCGACCTCGACCTCCTCGGCGAAGCTCAACAGCTCCGTCGGCGTTTTCTCTTTGAGATCCTGAAGTTTCATTTCTTCCATGTGGGGTCACTCCGAACTGAGCGAGGTGGTGGGGGTATTTCGGAAGGCTGTTGCTTCGAAGGTGCGCCCAACGGAAATAGAATCGCACCATCGCCGCTTTTACCGGTGCGCGGGCCCCCCGGGGCCGGGGACGAAAGTCGTATGAACTCTAGGAGTGTTCCGGCGGGTTCTCGACCGATCGGATAACCGATCTCGACTCATATATACCAAAGGACGCGGCCAAGCGGAAGAGCAGATCAGAAGGGCCGCACGATTACCATGAATACGGTTACGATCATCAAAACGGTCGGCACCTCGTTGGCGATCCGGTAGAACCGCGCCGATCTCGTGTTGCGGTCGGCCGCGAAATCCTTGCGCCAGCGCGCCAGCACCCCGTGATAGGCCGAGAGCGCGACCACCGCGGCGAGCTTGACCTGAAACCAGCAGTCGCGGCTCAAGTCCACCGCGTCGTAGCCGAAGAACAGCCACAGACCGAGGCCCCAGCCCGCCACCATGGCGGGCGTGGCGATCGCCTTCAGCAGGCGCCGCTCCATCACCTTGAAGGTCTCCGAGGCCTGCGATCCCGGCGCGACGCCGGCGTGGTAGACGAAGAGCCGCGGCAAGTATAGCAGCGCCGCCATCCACGAGATCACCGCGATCAGGTGCAACGCCTTGAGGATCAGATAGCCCATCGCCCGCTCCTAGCTCAGGCGCCGCACCAACTCGACCAGCCGCGCGACGTTCTCCGGCGGCGTCTCGGGCCGCACCCCGTGGCCCAGATTGAAGACGAAGGGCCCCTTGCCCAGCACGCCGACGATCTCCTCGACCCGCGCCGCCATCGCCTCGCCACCCTCCACCAGCAACAGCGGATCGAGATTGCCCTGCACCGCCACCCTCGGCTGCAGGTGCTTTGCGATCCACTCGAGCGGCACGGACGAATCGCAGCTCACCGCGTCGACTCCCGTCTCGCCGGCGAACGTCCCGTAGCCGGCCCCCGCCCCGCGCGGGAAGCCGATCACCGGAACGTTGGGAAACCGCGCCTTGACCGCGCCGACGATGCCAGCGCAGGGCTCGATGCTCCAACGGCGGAACTGGTCATCCGGCAACCGGCCGGCCCAGCTATCGAAGATCTGGACGGCATGGGCACCGGCCTCGATTTGGCCCGCGAGGTACTCGACCGATGTCTCGACAATGAGATCGATCAGCCGCTGGAAGCCTGCCGGATCGTGATAGGCCCACCGCCGCGCCGGCGCCTGGTCGGCGGTGCCGCGCCCGGCCACCATATAGGTCGCCACAGTCCAAGGCGCGCCGCAAAAGCCGATCAACGCGGTCTCCGCATCAAGCTTGGCGCTCACCAGGCCGACGGTCTCGAAGACATGCGCGAACCGCTCGGCCACACCGCCAAGCGACAAACGCTTGAGCTCGCCCGCGTCCGACACCGGCTCCAGCACCGGCCCTTCGCCCTCGCGGAAATCGAGCGCCTGGCCCAGCGCGTGGGGGACGACAAGGATGTCGGAGAACAGGATCGCCGCGTCGAGGCCGAACCGCCTGACCGGCTGCAGCGTGACCTCGGCCGCGAGCTCTGGCGCGTAACACAGGTCGAGAAACGATCCCGCCCGCTCCCGCAACTCCCGGTACTCGGGCAGGTAGCGCCCCGCCTGGCGCATCAGCCAGACTGGTATCGGATCGCAGGCAATCCCGTTCAGCGCACGGAGGAGTGCGCGTGTTTCGCTCGCAGGGCCGCTGTGCCGATCCATATCAAATAAATAGGGAATCTATTTTCCTTACTTCTTCTTCTATTGGCCTCTGGATAGCGGAGATTAAGCTCCCATACCAGCGGACCAACATCTTTTGGCGATGTTTTTCAAGCCGTTGTTCATAGCATGGCGGAAGCCGGCCCATGGTTGTGGGAAATGATCGGATTCCACCCGCCCGAGCGGCGGAAAGCTGGCGCTCCGTGGCTGGGCTCTCCGATGGACCCGGCTGTTGACAGTTTCTGGATTGTCGCAGCAAAACCCCCGAGCGGCCGAGAATGGTGATAGAAGAGGCAGAATTTCTTCCCCACGGAATTATCTGTGGGAGGATACGCGGAAAAGCCGGACCCTTATCCCAGACGCGCCGCCACGGGACCTGGCGCGGCCCGATTTATCGACCAGGTTTCCCAGCCATGACCAAGGATTTGCAGCAACATTTCCACCTCCATCTGGTTTCCGACGCGACCGGCGAGACGCTGACCGCCGTGGCCAAGGCGGTGAGCGTGCAATATTCCAAGGTGAACGCGATCCGCCACATCCACCCGCTGATCCGCACCAAGCGCCAGCTCGACCGCGTCGCCAGGGAGGTTGAGGAGACGCCCGGCATCGTACTCTACACCCTGGTCAACAAGGATCTGGCGGACGACCTGGAGGCACGCTGCCAGCAGCTCAACGTGCCCTGCATCGACGTGCTGCGCTCGGTCATGCAGGTGTTCGAATCCTATCTGGGCTCGCCCTCGACGCCGACGGTGGG
>CAYVYD010000285.1:0-3507 GCA_964454415.1 uncultured Hyphomicrobiaceae bacterium
GATCATGCCTAGTCTCGTGGGCTCGGAGATGTGTATAAGAGACAGCTTCACCGACGACGCGCAGATCGCCCATTGGCACGGCCTCGAGGTCGCGGCGGTCGAGGGCGAGGAGCGCAACGTCAAGCTGACGACTCCGGCCGACTTCGAGGTGGCCGAGTACCTGCTGGGGGGCGGCGAATGGCGGAGCGGCCACGGCAGCGACGTCCACCGCTTCGGCGAGGGCGACCACGTGATGCTGTGCGGTGTCCGCATCCACCACGACCGCGCGCTCGAGGGCCATTCGGACGCCGATGTGGGGCTGCACGCGCTGACCGATGCCCTGTTGGGGACGCTCGGCGAGGGCGACATCGGCAGCCATTTTCCGCCCACAGACCCGAAATGGGCGGGCGCCTCCTCGGACCGGTTCCTCGCCGACGCGGCGGAGCGCGTGGCACGCCGCGGCGGGCGGATCGCCAATGTCGACGTGACGCTGATCTGCGAGAAACCAAGGATCGGCCCGCACCGGGAGGCGATGCGGGAGCGGATCGCCGAGATCCTCGGGGTTGCGCCAGACCGGGTCTCCGTCAAGGCGACGACGACCGAGGGACTGGGCTTCACCGGCCGGGGCGAGGGAATCGCGGCGCACGCCAGCGCCAGCGTGTGGCTGCCCTAGCGATGGGCGGGAGGCAAGCGCTCATCGCCCAGGCCGAGGCGCTGCTCGCGCGTTGCCGCGAGGCGAAGCTCGAGATCGCCTGCGCCGAATCCTGCACCGGCGGCCTGATCGCCGCCACGCTGACCGAGATACCGGGCTCCTCGGACGTGTTCGAGCGCGGTTTCGTCACCTACTCCAACGCCTCCAAGACGGAGCTGCTGGGCGTGCCGGCCGCGCTGATCGCCGACGAAGGCGCGGTGAGCGAGACGGTCGCCCGCGCCATGGCCGAGGGAGCGCTCGATCGCTCTCGAGCCGACCTCGCGGTTGCCGTGACGGGGGTGGCGGGCCCCGGCGGCGGCACGGCGGAAAAGCCGGTCGGCCTCGTCCACATCGCGGCCGCGCGGCAAGGGCGCCTGTTGCACGAGCGATGCGACTTTGGAGACCGCGGCCGGGCGGACATCCGCGAGCTCACCGTCGCACGCGCCTTCACGCTTCTCGACGCCCTAATCTGATCCGGCGCGCCGCCGCCGCGCGCGGCGGCGCCTTCACAGCCGGGGGCGGCCTCAAGGCGCCGTCAAGTCCTGGCGGGAGCGCTCGCGCCAGTTTCCGTGGATCAGGCGCGCCCGCTCCTCGAAGGCGTCGACGAACTTGCGGAAGGCCTTGTCGAAGAGCGCGCCCATCAGAAGCTGAAGCGCGTGGGAGCGGAACTCGTAGGCGATGAAGAAATCGACGTCGCAGGCGCCCTCGCCGGCGGCGTGGAACCGCCAGCGGTTCTCCATGTGCCGGAACGGCCCGTCGATATATTCGACCAGGATCTCGCCCGCCTCGCGGTCGATGGAGACGCGGCTGGTGAAGGTCTCGCGGACGAACTTGTAGGCGGCCGTCATGTCGGCCACCAGCACCTCGTGGTGGCCGTGCCGCTCGCGCCGGCGCACCGTGAGCGCCTCGCAGAGCGGCACGAATTGGGGATAGGCCTCGACGTCGGCGACGAGCGCGAACATGTCGTCCATCGCGAAGGGGACGCGGTGGACCGTGTGGTAGGTGTTCATCGGGCCGCCCGGCGCGCGCGCCTGAGACGGGCGAAGTCCTCGCCGGCGTGGTAGGAGGAGCGCGTCAGCGGGCTGGCGGCCACCAGCAGAAACCCCTTGGCGTAGGCAACGCGGCCCAGATCGTCGAATTCCTGCGGCGTCACGAAACGGGCCACGGCGGCGTGCTTGCGCGTCGGCTGAAGATATTGGCCGATCGTGAGAAAATCGACGCCGGCGGTACGCACATCATCCATCACTTGAAGCACTTCGTTGCGGGTCTCACCCAAGCCGACCATCATGCCGGATTTGGTGAAGATTTCGGCATCGAGCTCCTTGGCCCGCTCGAGCAGGCGCAGCGAATGGTAGTAGCGGGCGCCCGGCCGGATGGTGCGGTAGAGGGAGGGCACCGTTTCGAGGTTGTGGTTGAAGACGTCAGGTTTTGCTTCAATAACCCTCTCCAACGCATTCTTTTTCCTCAAGAAATCAGGCGTTAACACCTCGATCGTGGTGGCCGGCGCGCGGGCGCGGATCGCGGCGATCACCGCGGCGAAATGGCCGGCGCCGCCGTCGCTTAGGTCGTCGCGGTCGACGGAGGTGACAACCACGTGCTCGAGGCCGAGCTCGTCAACCGCCCGGGCGACGTGGTCGGGCTCGCCCGGGTCGAGCGACCGCGGCATCCCGGTGCGCACGTTGCAGAAGGCGCAGGCCCGCGTGCAGGTGTCGCCCATGATCATCATGGTGGCGTGGCGCTTCGTCCAGCACTCGCCGATATTGGGACAGCCGGCCTCCTCGCAGACGGTATGCAGGCCGTGCGCGCGTACGATCCGCCTGGTTTCGTGATAGACGGGCGAACCCGGCGCCTTGACGCGGATCCAGGCGGGCTTGCGCTGCAGCGGCGTATCGGGGCGGCGGGCCTTCTCGGGATGGCGCGGGCCGCCCGGGTCCGGCCGCTTGGAAAGGGTGTCGATGAGCGTGGTCATGGGGCCGAGGCCGCGGCGCCGCCGTCAAGCGGCAGCGCCTCCTTGATCAACTGCGGACTAGGCGCAACAAATAGAGAAAGCCGATCGCCCCCAAGGTCGCGATCACCAGCGCGCCGAGGAAGCCGAAGAACTGGATGCCGAGCGCATTGGCGATGAAGCCGCCGACAAAGGCGCCGATGATGCCGACGGCAAGGTTGGTGAGCAGACCGTGACTGCTGCCGGTAGCTTTCTCGGCGATGTAGCCGGCGACGAGGCCGACGATCAAAAAGCCCAACAAACCCAATCCATCCATGGTGCGATCCTTTCTTCCGCGCGCTTGAGCGGGGCACCCGAGGCGTCGGCCCCGGAGCCCCCGCTTTCCCCCTAATTTGGGCCTTTGCGGCGAAAAGTCTAGAAATTGATCGCCCGTCCATAGGCGTCGAGTACCGCCTCTCCCATCGTCTCCGACAGGGTGGGATGGGGAAAGACGCTTTCCATCAGCTCGGCCTCGGTGGTCTCCAGCGTCTTGGCGATGCCGAATCCCTGGATCATCTCGGTCACCTCGGCGCCGATCATGTGCGCGCCCAGGAGCTCGCCGGTCGCGGCGTCGAAGACGGTCTTGACCAGCCCCTCCGGCTCGCCCAGCGCGATCGCCTTGCCGTTGGCGCGGAACGGGAAGCGGCCGACCTTGACCTCGCGGCCCGCCTCGCGGGCGGCGGCCTCGGTCAGCCCCACGCTCGCCACCTGGGGCGTGCAATAGGTGCAGCCCGGGATGCGGGAGGTGTCCAGCGGGTGGAGGTTGTCGAGGCCGGCGATCTTCTCGACGCAGAGGATGCCCTCGTGGCTCGCCTTGTGCGCGAGCCAGGGCGGCCCCACCACGTCGCCGATG
>CAYVYD010000286.1:0-3260 GCA_964454415.1 uncultured Hyphomicrobiaceae bacterium
TCGCGGTGGTGGGCCCCTTCATGATCATGCCGAATGTCGGCCTGAACGAGTGGGGTCACGCGTTCTGGTTCATGGAAGAGCTGTTCTCGGCGCCGCTGCATTGGGGCTTCGTCGTCCTGGGTTGGTCGGCGCTGGGTCTGGGCGGCGTTCTCATGCAGATCGTTGTCCGCGTGAACGAGCTGGTTCCCCAGATCCGGGAAGGCCAAGCCTAAGCGGCCTTTCCGCTTCACGACCATCTAAACCCCTCCTTGAAAAGATGGTCCGTCGAGGAGGCGCCCCGTGCGGGCGCCTCCTCTTTCATGTTTGACGCGCCGGCGCGCAAAAAAGGGCCGGGCACCGCCCGGCCCTTCTTCCATTTTTCCATTTCCGGCTTTGGCTTTGAGCCTCAGGCGGCTTCCTTGGCGCGGCTGGCGAGCACCTGATCGGCGAGCTTGCCGGTAAGCTCCGCCAGATGATCGAAGCCGGCGGTGAAGGTGCCCACCCCCGCCGTCGCCGAGCGCAGCTCGATGATCAGGTCGCCGAGCTCGGCCTCGGGAATGTGCGCCTGAACCAGGTCCCAGCCATCCCAGCCGGGCCGGGCGTCGAACCCCAGGATCTGGCCGCGGCGGGCCGCGATGATGCCGTTGATCCTGGCGGTCGCCTCCGAGGGCACCGCGACCTCCACCGCCATGACGGGCTCGAGCAGCACCGGCTGGCATTGCGGCATGCCCTCGCGCATGGCGATCTGGCCGGCGGTGCGGAAGGCCATGTCGGATGAATCGACGCTGTGGTAGGAACCGTCCTTCAGACTGACCGCCACGTCGACGACCGGGAAGCCGAGCGGACCCGCGCCCAGATAGTCGCGGATGCCGGCCTCGACGGAGGGGATGTACTGCTTGGGCACGGCGCCGCCGGTGATGGAGTCGGAGAACTCGAAGCCGGCGCCCCGCGGCAGCGGCTTGATGTCGATCACCACGTCGCCGAACTGGCCGTGGCCGCCCGACTGCTTCTTGTGCCGGCCGCGCACCTCGGCCGCCCGCCGGATGGTCTCCTTGTAGGGGATGTGACGGGCGTGGGTCTCGGCGGCGATGCCGTATTTGCGGGCGAGCCGTTCGAGCGCCACGCGCAAATGCATCTCGCCCTGCCCCCACAGCACCATCTCGCCCAAATCCTGGCTGTGCTCGATCGCGATCGAGGGGTCCTCCTCGATGATCCGCCCGAGCGCCGAGGTGAGCTTGACCTCGTCCTTGCGCTCCTTGGCGGTGATTGTCTTGCCGTATACCGGGCGCGGCGGCGGCGGCACCGCGATCTTGACCGATGCGCCCTTCTCGGTGCTCAGCGTATCGCCCGTCTTCACCGATTCGAGCCGGCCGATGGCGACGGTATCTCCGGGAGCGCCGCCGCCACCCTTGGTCGGCTCCTGGCCCATCAGGGTGAACAGGCCCGAGGCGCGCTCGTCGTCTTCGCCGCCATGGAGGGTGGCGCCGTCGGCGAGCTCGCCGGTCAACACGCGGACCAGCGACAGCTTGCCGCCATGGGCGGTGTGGAATGTCTTGAGCACCTGGATGCAGGAAGGCGCCTTGTCGACGCCGAGGCGGGCGGCGGTCGCCGCGACGGTGGGCGCTTCGTGGCGCAGCGCCTTCAGCAGCCGCAATATGCCGTTGCCGTTCTCGGCCGAGCCCAGCAGCACCGGGCAGATATGGCCGCCGCGCAGCTCGGCGCCGAGGTCGTCGAACACCTTGTCCCGGGGCGGCTCGAGATCCTCGAGCAACTGCTCCATCAGCTCGTCGTCGTAATCGGCCAGCTGCTCGAGCATCGAGTAACGGGCCTCCGACTTGCGGCCGGAGACCGTCTCGGGGAGCTCGATCACCTCGCTCGGCTGGTGCTCGCGATAGACGAAGGCGCGCTCCAGCGCCAGGTCGACGAAACCGGTGATGATGTCGTTCTCCCAAATCGGGATTTGCCGCAGCACCAGCGGCTTGGCGCTCGCCGGTTGCAGGGCGTTGAGGACGTCGCGGACGTGGCCTTCGGCCTTGTCGATCTTATTGAGAAACAGGAAATGCGGAATCCCGCGGTCTTCCAGCTGCTTGAGGATGAGCTGGAGGGCGGCGACCTTCTTGTCGTCCGCCTCGCAAACGACGACGGCGGCGTCGCAGCCGGTCAGCGCGGCGTCGGCGTCGTAGCGGAATTCAATCGAGCCCGGGCAATCGATAAAGGTATAGTTGTCGCCGAGAAATTCGGTTTGAGCGACGTTCAGCTCGACGCTCATTCCGTGGTCGCGGGCTTCTTGCGAGGCATCGCCGACGGTGTTCTTGTCGGCCACGGTGCCTTGGCGTCCGATGGCCCCCGTGCGCGCCAAGATCGCCTCGAGAAGCGTCGTCTTGCCGCTCAAATAGGGGCCGACCAATGCAATGCAGCGGGGACTATGGCCGTTTTGGCCGCGTGAATCGCCCATGTGTTCCTCCCATCAATACGCTTGTCCATGAGCACGCCGCAGGCGAAGGCGGCATGGGCCGACCGCATCGTCGCAACTGCGGCCAATCCTGGCAAGTGCTCTCGCCCGGAAGGGAGGCAAGGATGCGCCATCGAGGGGCGGAAAACGGTTTTCCGCCGCCGCGATGAGACGGGTAGTCCGTCCGGGCCCCGTTCCCTAGAGGGCGCGGGTACCCGGTCCCAGGGGCTGGCCGTAGCTGAATTCGACCACGTAGCCGTCCGGGTCCTCGAGCGCGCAGAGATAGCCCACCGGCGGCGGCAGCTCCCGCGGCTCCCAGTGCAGGCAGCCCCGCTCCTGGCCGAGTTCGGCGATCTCGTCGATGGCCTCGCGGCTGGGAACCGCGAAGCCCAGATGGGTCATGTCGTCGGGCTCGCGCTTGCGCGGCTTGCCGCCCGGGACCAGCACCAGCACGAAGTCCCGTTCGCGTCCCGGCTCGGCGAGCCAGACGGTCCGCTCGGTCGGGTCCTCGCCGTGCTCGTGGACCAGGGCGAGCCCGCAGTACTCGCGGTAGAAGGCGATCGAGGCCTCGACGTCGCCCACGTGGAGCGCGCAATGGGTGAAGGCGCTCCTCATGGGACGGCCCGCTCGACCTCGGCCTCCGCCACCCATTCGAGCACCTCGGTGAAATTGTCGAACACCCAATAATGGCCGGCGCCCGGCAGCCTGGTATAGGCGCAACCCGGGATCAGTCCGGCCAGCGCCTCCGCCGCGAAGGGGGGCACGGTGGTGTCCGCGTCTCCCTGCCAGATCCGGCACGGGACCGCGATTTCCTCGGGTATGAAGTCCC
>CAYVYD010000286.1:3270-3506 GCA_964454415.1 uncultured Hyphomicrobiaceae bacterium
TCCTGCACCCCGCCCCTCACGCCAGGGCGCAACCCCTCGTCGATGCTCTCCACCAGATTGGCGGCGACGTGCGGTTTGGTCAGGATCGCCCTGTCCGAAGGCGGGCAGAGCTGGATGACCGTGCGCAGGGCGAGGGTCGGAACGTTGCGCACGGACCAGCGGATCGCGTCGAACAGCAGGTGGTTGCGCCAGTTCGAGCGCGCGGTCTCGATGAAGAGCCGGCGGTGGCCGCGCGA
>CAYVYD010000287.1:0-3486 GCA_964454415.1 uncultured Hyphomicrobiaceae bacterium
CGCTTGCTCGAAGTGACCCACGGCCTCGATGCCATCACCGATGCGTTTCGCTGGTCGCGCCCCTTCGTGGGGCTCGAGGAAATTGCCACGGCCGGCACCATCGTCGCCATGGACGGCGCCACGCCGGTGAGGACGCCCTACGACCGGTGTGTGCTGGTCATGCCGCGCCAGGAGCCGAAGAAGGACGAACGCGTCCTGCGTTTTGCGCGCGACGCGGCGTGATCGCTCCGACGCGCCGGCGTCGTCTTCCGTCCCTCGCCTAGAGCAGGTTTCCTTAATCTTGAATCTTAGGGGGATTCCCATCGAGGGCGAAGCGTGATTCAAGGTGTCGGCTGAAGAGGAGGCCGACATGAGGGGTCGTCCCTATTCCCTTGATCTGCGCGAGCGTGTGGTGGCGTCGGTTGAAGGCGGTCGAAGCTGTCGCGAGACGGCGCGGCTGTTCGCGGTCAGCGTGGCGAGCGTGGTGAAGTGGTCGCAGCGCTACCGCGCGACCGGGAGCGCGGCGGCCAAGCCGATGGGATGGCGGGACCGGCCGTTGATTCTATTGCCGGAACGCGACTGGCTGCTGGCGCGGGTGGCGGCAAAGCCCGATCTGACGCTGCGGGGCGTGCAGGCTGAACTGGCGGCGCGCGGTATCCGGGTGAGCTGCAAGGCGGTCTGGAACTTCTTCCGCGCCGAGAAACTGACCTTCAAAAAAAAGCCTGCACGCCGCCGAGCAGGATCGGCCGGACGTGGCACGCCGGCGGGCGCAGTGGAGGAAATACCAGGGCCGGATTGATCCGAAGCGCCTGGTCTTCATCGACGAGACCTGGGCGAAGACCAACCTGACACGCCTTCACGGCCGCTGCACCAAGGGCCAGCGGCTCGTCGCCAAGGTCCCGCATGGGCGGTGGCACACCCTCACCTTCCTCGCCGCGCTCCGCTGCGACCGCCTCGCGGCTCCGTGCGTCATCGACGGGCCGATCAACGGTCAGAGCTTCCTCGCCTATGTCGAGCAGGGACTCCTGCCCACGCTCACCCCGGGCGACATCGTCATCATGGACAACCTCGGCAGCCACAAAAGCAAGGCAGTTCGCGCCGCGATCCGCGGTGCCGGAGCCAAGCTCATCTTCTTGCCGAAATACTCGCCCGACCTGAACCCGATCGAGCAGGTCTTCGCCAAGCTCAAGACCTTGCTGCGAACGCTCGACGCCCGAACCGTCGAAACGACCTGGCAAGGCATCGGACGCCTCCTCGACGCCTTCAGCGCCCAGGAGTGCGCCAACTACTTCACAAACGCGGGATATGCTTCAGCCTAAGAGAATCGTGCTCTAGGCCAAGCACGAAGATCCCGAAGCCGATCACGATCACCCCGCCCACGATGTTGAGTTCGTAGCGGTAAGCGAGGAGCAGCCGCCCCAGCGCCGTGGCGCTCGCTCCGAGGATCACGAATACCGTGCTGAACCCGAGAACGAAAAAGACACTCAAACCGAGTGCCGGTAACCTCGCCTTGATGTTCCGCTCTCGTTCGAGACCGCTCAGGCTCTCGCCCGCCACATATGAGACGTAACCTGGCACCAGGGGCAAGACGCATGGAGAAAGGAAGGAGATTGTGCCCGCGGCAAAGGCAGTCAGCATGCCGATGTTGGAGATTTCAAGCATGGGACAACGAGAGTCTCTAGGCTCCGCGGCCACTCACCCGATTCGGACTCGCCCATCGTCCAGGAAGACGTATGCAGGCACGACCAGATTGCGTGGGGCTGGCCAGCCCCACGCAATCTGGTCGTGCCTGCATACGTCTTCCTGGACGATGGGCGAGTCCGAATCGGGTGAGTGGCCGCGGAGCCTAGAGACTCTCGTTGTCCCATGCTTGAAATCTCCAACATCGGCATGCTGACTGCCTTTGCCGCGGGCACAATCTCCTTCCTTTCTCCATGCGTCTTGCCCCTGGTGCCAGGTTACGTCTCATATGTGGCGGGCGAGAGCCTGAGCGGTCTCGAACGAGAGCGGAACATCAAGGCGAGGTTACCGGCACTCGGTTTGAGTGTCTTTTTCGTTCTCGGGTTCAGCACGGTATTCGTGATCCTCGGAGCGAGCGCCACGGCGCTGGGGCGGCTGCTCCTCGCTTACCGCTACGAACTCAACATCGTGGGCGGGGTGATCGTGATCGGCTTCGGGATCTTCGTGCTTGGCCTAGAGCACGATTCTCTTAGGCTGAAGCATATCCCGCGTTTGTGAAGTAGTTGGCGCACTCCTGGGCGCTGAAGGCGTCGAGGAGGCGTCCGATGCCTTGCCAGGTCGTTTCGACGGTTCGGGCGTCGAGCGTTCGCAGCAAGGTCTTGAGCTTGGCGAAGACCTGCTCGATCGGGTTCAGGTCGGGCGAGTATTTCGGCAAGAAGATGAGCTTGGCTCCGGCACCGCGGATCGCGGCGCGAACTGCCTTGCTTTTGTGGCTGCCGAGGTTGTCCATGATGACGATGTCGCCCGGGGTGAGCGTGGGCAGGAGTCCCTGCTCGACATAGGCGAGGAAGCTCTGACCGTTGATCGGCCCGTCGATGACGCACGGAGCCGCGAGGCGGTCGCAGCGGAGCGCGGCGAGGAAGGTGAGGGTGTGCCACCGCCCATGCGGGACCTTGGCGACGAGCCGCTGGCCCTTGGTGCAGCGGCCGTGAAGGCGTGTCAGGTTGGTCTTCGCCCAGGTCTCGTCGATGAAGACCAGGCGCTTCGGATCAATCCGGCCCTGGTATTTCCTCCACTGCGCCCGCCGGCGTGCCACGTCCGGCCGATCCTGCTCGGCGGCGTGCAGGCTTTTTTTTGAAGGTCAGTTTCTCGGCGCGGAAGAAGTTCCAGACCGCCTTGCAGCTCACCCGGATACCGCGCGCCGCCAGTTCAGCCTGCACGCCCCGCAGCGTCAGATCGGGCTTTGCCGCCACCCGCGCCAGCAGCCAGTCGCGTTCCGGCAATAGAATCAACGGCCGGTCCCGCCATCCCATCGGCTTGGCCGCCGCGCTCCCGGTCGCGCGGTAGCGCTGCGACCACTTCACCACGCTCGCCACGCTGACCGCGAACAGCCGCGCCGTCTCGCGACAGCTTCGACCGCCTTCAACCGACGCCACCACACGCTCGCGCAGATCAAGGGAATAGGGACGACCCCTCATGTCGGCCTCCTCTTCAGCCGACACCTTGAATCACGCTTCGCCCTCGATGGGAATCCCCCTAAGATTCAAGATTAAGGAAACCTGCTCTAGGCGAGGGACGGAAGACGACGCCGGCGCGTCGGAGCGATCACGCCGCGTCGCGCGCAAAACGCAGGACGCGTTCGTCCTTCTTCGGCTCCTGGCGCGGCATGACCAGCACACACCGGTCGTAGGGCGTCCTCACCGGCGTGGCGCCGTCCATGGCGACGATGGTGCCGGCCGTGGCAATTTCCTCGAGCCCCACGAAGGGGCGCGACCAGCGAAACGCATCGGTGATGGCATCGAGGCCGTGGGTCACTTCGAGCAAGCG
>CAYVYD010000288.1:0-3484 GCA_964454415.1 uncultured Hyphomicrobiaceae bacterium
GGCGAACAGCACGCCAAAAAAAGCGAAAAAATAATCGGTGTGGGTCGGCAGCATGAGGGCGACGCGCTCGCCGAGGCCCAATCCCCTTTCCAGCAGTCCCTGGGCGATGGTCCGAGCGGCCTCTTCGAGCTTGCCATAGGTGACGACCTCCTCGTTCTCCGCCGCGCGCCAGAGCCGCATATGGGGGCGGTCCGGATGCCTGCTTGCATGCCATGTAAGCACGTCAACGAGCGTTTCAGCCTCAACCGGCGCCTGGGTCTCCGGCAAGGCGATGGTTTCCCGTGCCGGCCCTGCCAAGGAGCGGTCGACTCTGGGCGACGCCTTGAGGACGGCCTTCAGGAAATCGCGCGGGGTTGTGGCTTCGGCGATTAGCTGGTCCGGCAATCGCACCTTGAATGTCTTGTCGAGCCGGAGCAGCAGCTCGGCCAGACCAAGGCTGTCGAGGCCGAGGTCGCGCTCCAGATCGCTGTCCAGCTGGACGGCAAGCGTGCCGCGTCCCTGCGGGCGAAGCTCGAGCGCGAGGTCACGTATGATCCCGAGCAGCACATCCGCGATTTCCTTTTCCGACGCACTTTTTTTGCCGCGCCGTCGCCCCCGTTTCGATGGGGTTGCCGAATTCATGCTCCTCGACCGCCCCGCCGGGCGGTTCCTCGACGGCCACAAGGTCGGAATTGTCGCAACCGCCTGCCGTGATCACATTGAGCCACATCAACACGATAATGATAACCGGTTGCCGTTATCACTTGCCACCGGACCGTCGTGCCGCCATGACCGATGCAACGGCATGAACCCGGGAGCAATGAAATTCCGCCTCGACCGATTTGACGAAGATCAGTGTCTCCCGCGGCGGATTTGATACCGATAACGAAGGGCGGGGCGCGAGCCGCTCGAAGCCAATCGGCAATGGCACCCCAATTTGATAAGATCGGATCGACATGCAGGTTCCACTTCAGATTCAATTCGAGGAGATCGACCCGTCCGCGGCGGTCGAAGCGCGGGTACGCGAGGAAACGGCGAAGCTGGAGCAGTTCTTCGACCGCATCACCTCGACGCGGGTGGTGGTGAGCAAGCCGCACCGGCGCCACCGCAAGGGCAACAGCTACCGGGTGCGGATCCACATCACCCTGCCGGGCGGCGGCGACATCGTCATCGACCGGGACCCCGGCGACAGGGGCGCTCATGAGGACGCCTATGTGACGATCAGGGACGCCTTCCGGGCGGCGCGGCGGCAGCTCCAGGACAGCGCCCGCAAGCATCAAGGCAAGGTCAAGGCCCACGAGAGCCCGCCCCACGGCGTGATCGCCTCGCTGCCGGCGGGCGAGGATTACGGCTTCATCACAGCGGCCGACGGGCGCGAACTCTACTTTCACCGCAACAGCGTCGCCGAGGACGGCTTCGACGGCCTCAAGGTGGGCCAGGAGGTCCGGTTCTCCGAATCGGTCGGCGACAAGGGCCCACAGGCGAGCTTCGTGCGGCCGATCGGCAAGCACCACCCCATCTGAGCCCTCCTGCGGTCAGGGCCGCACCTCGATCTCGTTGACGACGGCGTCGACTCCAAACACGTACCAGGCGTCGTTTTCGGCCATGTCGCGCTCCGATTCGCTCGGCACCACCCCCGTGAGGCGGACGGTGCGCTGCCGCACGCCGGTTTTGATCTGGCTCGCATCGACGAAGGGGTCTTTTTCAAGCGCGATGCGCACCGCCTCGGCGACGAGATCGGGGGAGTCCTCTTCGGGCGGCTCGACGCTGAGCCCGTTCACCACGTCGCGGCTGCCCGGCACCCACCAGGCAAGAACCCCCGCCAGCCGCTTGCTGTTGAGGCCCGGCACCTGGCCGTTGAGGGTGACGATGCCGTCCTCCACCTCGATCACGATCCGTCCCAACGGCCCCTCCGGGACGCCGCGCACGGCCGCCAACGCGCCGCCGGCACCTTCCGAAAGCTCCAGCGCCGCGAAGCCCGGCTCCTCGGTGAAGGCGGCGATGAGATGCGCCCTGATCTCGGCATCGCCCATGGGCGTCGCGGGGGCGACGCGCAGCCGGTCGAGGATGCCGGAGACCCCGGTCAGCGCGGCGATCCTCTCCAAGGCCAGTTTCTTCGCCGCGAGGCTCGGCACCTCTCCCTCGATCGTAAGCGTACCTTCGCGGTCGATCTCCAGCAGGGTCGGATGAAAATCGGCGGCTAGGCGCGGCTCGCTGCGGAGCGCTTGGCGGACGCGCTTTAGGATCGTGTTCTCATCGCCCATCCTTCACAACCTCCGCGCCGTCTTCCGCGCACCGGGTCCCACCGCTCAGCCCTTGATGCAGACTACGGGCGCGAGCTTGGCCACCTTGCGCGCGAGGCAAGCGCGCTCCGCCGCCTCGACCACGGCGGTGACGTCCTTATAGGCGCCAGGCGCCTCCTCGGCGACGCCGCGCGAGCTTGGCGCGCGGACGATGATGCCGCGGGAGGCGAGCTCGTCGACCACCTGCCTCCCACCCCATGTCCTATAGGCCTTGCTGCGGCTCATCCGCCGGCCGGCGCCGTGACAGGCGGAGGAAAAGGCGCGCGCCTCGCCCTCCTTCATGCCGGCGAGCACGTAGGAGCCGGTTCCCATGCTGCCACCGATCAGCACGGGCTGGCCGACGGCCCGCAGCGGCGCCGGCAGGGTCTTGTTGTCCGGCCCGAAGGCGCGGGTCGCGCCCTTGCGGTGGATGTAGAGCCGGCGCGTCTTGCCGTCGATGGCGTGCTCCTCGAGCTTGCAGGTGTTGTGCGAGACGTCGAACAGCAGCTCCAGCCGCGCCTCGGGGAACAGCTCGGCGAAGACGCCGCGCGTCAGATGGGAGATGATCTGCCGGTTGGCGAGCGCGCAGTTGATGCCGGCCCGCATGGCCCCCAGATAGCGCTCGCCCACCTCCGACTTGATCGGCGCGCAGGCGAGCTCGCGGTCTGGCAGCGCGATGCCGAACTCCGCCGCCGCCACGGCCATCTCGCGCAGGAACTCGGTGCCGATCTGATGACCGAGCCCGCGCGAGCCGCAATGGATGGTGACCAGACAGTTGCCGATGCCGAGACCATAGGCCTCCGCCGTCGGCTCGTCGTAGATCTCGGTCACCTCCTGCACCTCGAGGTAATGGTTGCCCGAGCCCAACGTCCCCATCTCGCGGCGCTGGCGCTTGCGCGCCTTGTCGGAGACGAAAGGGACCTTGGCGTCGGTGGCGCGGCCGCCTTCCTCGATGCGCTCGAGGTCTTCGGCGGTGCCGTAGCCTCGTTCGACCGCCCAGACGGCGCCGCCCGAGAGCATCGCGTCCATCTCCGTATCGTCCAGCCTGATCTCGCCCTTCGAGCCCATGCCGACCGGAATGTTCTCGAAGAGAGCATTGGCGAGCGCCTGCTTCCGTTCCTCGATCCTGGCGCGCGGCAGGCCGGTCAGCATGGAGCGCACGCCGCAGGATATGTCGAAGCCGACGCCGCCCGCCGAAATCACGCCGCCCTCGTCGGCGTCGA
>CAYVYD010000289.1:0-3479 GCA_964454415.1 uncultured Hyphomicrobiaceae bacterium
TGCGCATCGCCTGCTTGGTGGTGCTCAAGGCGAGCGGCGGGCGTTTCGAGAGCTCCTCCGCCCAACCGAGCGCGTCGGCCACCACGTCCGCGTCGGCCACCACCCTGTTGACCAGGCCGAGATCGAGACACCGCGCCGCGGGAATCTTCTGACACTCGATGGCCGCCTCGAAGGCCCGGCGATATCCCATGCGCGCGGGCAGAAGCCAATTGGCGCCGCCGTCGGGACAAAGCGAGAGATTGGCGAACGGTGAGAGCAAATAGGCGTTCTCGCCCATCACCGCCAAATCGCATTGAAGCGCGAGCGACATGCCGATGCCGGCGGCGGGGCCGCGGATGGCCGCGATGACGGGCTTGCCCATCCGACCGATCGCCTGGAAGATCGGGAAATATTCCGTCTCGAGCTGGCGCCTGATTTCGGTGCCGTCGACGTTCTCGCGCACGAACTCGGTGAGATCGGCTCCGACATTGAAGCCCTTGTCGTTACCGCGGATGACGAGCACGCGGATGGACGCGTCCTGTTCCGCCTCCAGCAGCTTCTCGAGCAGCGCCAGGCGCGTCGCCTTGTCGAAGGCGTTGTAGGCGTCCTCGCGCTCGAATGCGATGACGGCAACCGCGCCCTTGCGCTCGAGCGAAACGCTCGGTGACGTCCCTTCCTCTTTCATTTGTGGTGCGCTCATCGCCAAGCCCCTCGGTGAAGCCCCTGCACGCGCTTCGCGCGACGGGGCCGTTTCCTCCGCCCTCGATCCGCGGCCTCAGCTCGCGACCTTTTGGCTGTGGTCCTGCCAATATTCTTCCCGCAGCTTGAATTTTTGCAACTTGCCCGTCGCCGTCCGCGGTAGCTCGGGGAGAAACGTCACAGATGTCGGGCATTTGAAATGGGCCAGATTGTCCCTGCAAAATTGCATGATTTCCTGTTCGTTCGCCGATTTGCCCTGGTGCAGCACAACCAGCGCCTTGGGCGTCTCGCCCCATTTTTCGTCAGGCACGCCGATCACCGCGCACTCTGCCACGGCCGGATGCTTGTAGAGCACGTCCTCGATGTCGACGCTCGAAATGTTTTCTCCGCCCGAGATGATGACGTCCTTCTTCCGGTCGACGATCTGAATATTGCCGACCTCGTCCCAGACCGCGAGGTCGCCGGTGTGGAAGTAGCCGTCATAAATAGCCGCGTCGGTCTGATCGGGCTGTTGCCAATAGCCCTTGAAGACCATGTTTCCCCGCGCGCAGATCTCGCCGATGCTGGCATTGTCCTTGGGCACCGGCCGGCCGTCGTCGTCGAGCAGCTGAATGTCGACGCCGAGACCCGGAACGCCGGCGCGCGAGCGCCGCTTGTAGTCGCCTCCCTTGGTTTGGAAATCGGCCACGTTGTAGGTGAGCAGCGGCGCCGTCTCGGTCAGACCGTAGATCTGCACGAATTGCCAGCCGAGCTCTTTTTCCAGGCTCTCGATGAAGGAGGCCGGCGGCGGCGCGCCGCCCATCGTGACGCGAACCGGCTGAGAGATCTCGTGAGCGTCCTTTCCCGGATATTCCATGATCATGCGGAAGACGATCGGCGCCATGCACATGAACGTGACGCCTTCCCTTTCCACCAATTCGAAGATCGCCTTGGCGTCCACCTGCCGCAGGACGACGTGGGTGGCGCCGAGCCCGATGAGGGCGTAGATCGCGCCCCAGCCGTTGCAGTGAAACATCGGCAGCGTCCAAAGCTCGACGTCGTCATGGGCGAGCCTCAGATGAGCGATCATATTGTAGGCGTTGACGTAGAAGTTCCGGTGGGTCAGCTCGACGCCCTTGGGCTTGGCCGTCGTGCCCGAGGTGTAGTTTATCGAAACCGTGTCGTCCTCGTCGCGCTCGACACGGTGCCCCAACTCCGCGTTTTGCGGTTCGATCCAGTCATCGAGATTGAGCCACCCCTCGGTTTGGGCGTCGTCGTAGCGGGCCTCGATGAAATGTTCGAGCGCCGGGGCGTCGCCGCGAATCCCGTCGACCAGAGCGGTGAAGTCGTAGTCGGCGATGATCGCCTTCGCGCCGGAATGTTGCAGGATGTAGAGGATCTCGTGCGCCTTGAGGCGAAAATTGATCGGAACCAGAATGATCCCGACCTGCTCGGTCGCGAAGAAGCTCTCGATGAAGAAGTGGGAGTTGGGCGACAGCATCGCTACCCGATCGCCCTGGCGCATCCCGCGCGCGCAGAGCGCATTGGAAAGCCGGTTTACCCGGTCGTGAAATTGACGGTAGGTGAAGCGCCGGTCGCGATCGACGATCGCAGTCTTGTCTGGATAAAGCAGTGAAGGACGCCTGAAGAAATCGTCCAATAACAGCGGCACCCGCATTGCCCGTCTCCTCCAATTCGACCAACCCATGACGGCTGCCGGGTCTCCGCGATTCCCCGTTCCGGGCGGGTCGATGGAACCCTCGGCGTCACGGCCGGCACATGCCGGCATGAAAGTATACTGGCAGGGATGATACCGCAAAATAGCCGCCCGGCTTCGTCGGTGCGGTTACTCGAACGCCACCGACAATTGACCGGTGGTCTCGATCAGCACCCGCTCGCCGGTCGGCGTGTAGAAATGCATTAGGAGGGAGAAGCGCCCGCCGGGCTCGTCGTTCAGAACCGGGAGCCGCTCGGTCTCCCAAAGCACGTCCTGCGCCGTTACCGTCAGCGTGCCGGTGCTGACGGGCGCGATCGGTCCGCCCTCGACGGTCAGCCCCTGCGGTGCGATGGAATCGTCGGGAGCGTCGAATTTGACGCCCTTGAGGACGTCCGGATTTATGAAGCGCAGATAAGCGCAGCCGACCTCGCCAAGACGCAGTGATTGATTGGTGTCGTTGCGGACCTTCATTTCCATCTGCAGGCTGCGGGATGGAATGGAATAGACGGCGCGCTCCACCTTTGCCTCGACCGTCCGCAGCGGCTCGGGCAACGGCTCGATGAGAACGACGCCCCTTTCCGACGGGGTGCGGGAAGGACCGCCTTCCACCAACCAATTCAAGGTGGCGACGGCCAGGCCGACGGTCATGAAGAACATGGGAGGACCCAGCATCCGAATGCCGTTGTCGAACGCCCCTCGCACGCCTTGGCCACGCCGGCTTTTCGGGCGGGCACCTGGCCCGGGAAGCGTCCCCGTGAGCGCCGCCCAGTAGGCTGCCCAAAGGCCGGCCATGGCGGCCCACGCCCCGATCCACGCAATGCCGTTGGAACCGGTGCCGGTTTCGGTTCCGAACTCGGCGCCGGCCATTGCCTCGTACGGAGGCGTGAAATCCGCTGCGTCGCCCGTGACCTCGACCCATTTGCCTGGGCCGGTCAGCGGACCGGTCCCCTCGACATGCAACACGACGTGGACGTGCGAACGGCCGGGGACGCGCGCTTTCAACGCGATCTCGTACCGATAGCGCCCGCCGAGTTCGAGACCCGCGGGCCCATCCTGGGCCACGCCGTTGATCTTGGTCTCCAAGCGCAACAACATGGGCCCTGGG
>CAYVYD010000290.1:0-3472 GCA_964454415.1 uncultured Hyphomicrobiaceae bacterium
AATCGGTTGATGAACCGCCCGGCCGACGCCGCTCTCGCCCCGCCGGCCGGCCTGGACTACGGCCTGCCGCTTCCGCCTCTCGCCTCGCTCGTCGCGGACATGCCGGGCACGCATCCCGAATTGCGCGCGTTGCAGCATCTAACCGCCGAGAAGGCCGCCGCCGAGCGTCTGGCGCGAAAGGAGCGCTTCCCCGATTTCCAGCTGTCGGGCGGCTACGACAGCCTGTGGGACGCCGACGAGAAACGCTTCACCGCCGGCGTTTCGGTCAACATTCCGCTCAATCAGTCGCGCCGCCGCGACGAGGAGAGCGCGGCGCGGGCCGAACGGCGCCGGACCGAATGGCTGCTCGCCGACCGTCTGGTCGAGCTGCAGGCCGCGATCGTGCGCGTTTACGCCGATGCCGAGCGCGCCGGAAAGTCGGTCCGGCTGCATCGGGGCCGTTTGCTCCCCCTGGCGCAAAGCACCCTCGAGGCGGCGACCTCCGAGTACGAAAGCGGCGCCGGCGATTTTCTCGCCGTCATCGCGGCCGAGCGCAACAAGCTCAAGATCGAGCAGTCGTTTCACCGGGCGCTGGCCGACCGCTATCGCCAATTGGCCCAGCTCGAACTCTGGTTGGGCGGGCCAGTCGATCCCGCCGCGCGCCAAGGAGGCTCCCGATGAAACCGGTCAAGCTGCCGAAGCAAATCACGCGGCTGAAATTGCCCGAGGGTGTGCGGCGGTTGAAGCTGCCGAAGGCCGCCGGGCTCAATCTGGACCGGCGCGGGCTACTGCCGCTCGCCCTGCTCGTCCTGGGCCTGGCGCTGGGCACGGGCTTGGGGCTGCTGCTGGCCTATAACAGGTCGGCGGGACCCGCCACCACCGAGGTGGCCGGCGAGAGCGCCGCGCCCGACACGCCCCTGCGCTCCGGCCCCTTCCGGCTCGCCGCCGCGGTCTCCCCCGAAAAGCCGGTGATCGGCCGCAACAGGCTGCGCGTCGTCTTGCGGGACCTCGAGGGCCGGCCGGTCTCCGGCGCGGCGCTAAAGGCGGTGGCGGAAATGCCCGCCATGGGCGCGATGCCCGCCATGCGGGCGCCCGCCGCCATGGCCGAGGTGGCGCCGGGAATCTACGAAGGCGACTTCGATCTTGCCATGGACGGCGCCTGGCCGCTCGGCATCGAGATCGAGAAGGAGGGGCTTGGCAAGACGGCCGTCACCTTCGACATGGCGACGAGCCGGGCCGGCCTGCGCCTCTCCTCGGGCGCCGTCGCCGCGGGCTCCGGTAGGGAGCCCGCCGCCGGGCCCGCCGCGCCGGAAGCCCTTCCGCCTGGCACGATCGCGCTCACCGCGCGCCGGCGCCAGCTCATCGGCGTCGAGACGGCCGTCGCCGAGCAAAGGCCGCTCGAGCGGACGATTCGCGCCTACGGCCAAGTGGGCTACGACGAGACGCGCCTCAGCGACGTCAATCTCAAATACGACGCCTGGATCGGCCAATTGCAGGCCGACTTCGTGGGCGCGCGCGTCGACGAGGGCGACGTCCTCTTCACCATCTTCAGCCCCGAGCTGTTCGCCGCCCAGCGCGAATATCTCGAGGTCCGCAAGCGGACGTCGCGCTCCCCATCCGGTTCCTTGCTGGAGGCGGCCCGGCGGCGCCTGTCGTTTTGGGGGCTCACGCCGAAGCAGATCAAGTCCTTGGAGGAGAGGGGCGGGCCGCAGGAGTACGTGCCGGTCCTCGCCCCCCAAACGGGCGTGGTCGTCGTGAAGAACGTGATCGAGGGCACCGGCCGGAAGGCGGGGACGACCCTCATGCGCATCGCCGACCTCTCGGCGGTCTGGATTGAAGCCGAGGTTTACGAGGCCGATCTCGCGCTGATCTCGCCCGGCATGGGCGCCGCCGTCGAGTTGCCCTACGGGCAGGAGAAGGCGATCGCTGGCACGGTCGACTACGTCTACCCCTATCTCGAGGGCGGCAAGCGCACCGGCCGCATGCGGCTCACCGTCCCCAACCCGGACGGCGTGCTCAAGCCCGGCATGTATGCCGATGTCCGGTTCCGCGTTCCGCTTGGCCGGCGGCTCGCCGTGCCGGAGAGCGCGGTGCTGGTCGCCGGCGACGCCCGCGTCGTGTTCGAGGATTTGGGCGATGGGCGGCTGGCGCCGCGCTACGTGGCGACGGGGCGCCGTGCCGGCGGTTATGTCGAGATCGTTTCCGGGCTCGAGGCCGGCGATCGCGTCGTCACCTCCGGCAATTTCCTGATCGCCTCTGAAAGCAAGCTCAAGGCGGGGCTCAGGCAATGGTGAGCGCCGCTGACTCCGGCACGCGCCGCATGGGGTGGATCGCCCTCCTGATCGGCCATTGCGCCCGCAATCCCGTATTGACTGTGATCGTGATCGCCGCCCTTGCGCTCGGCGGCTGGCAGGCGCTCAACCGGCTCGCGCTCGACGCGGTGCCGGACTTGTCCGACGTCCAGGTCATCGTCTTCACCGAATGGCCCGGACGCAGCCCCGATCTGGTCGAGGATCAGATCACCTATCCGCTGACCGCCACCCTGCTCGCCGCCCCCGGGGTCAAGTTCGTGCGCGGCCAAAGCGACATGGGGCTGAGCTTCGTCTATGTCATTTTCGAGGACGGCATCGACATCTATTGGGCGCGCTCGCGGGTGTTGGAATACCTCAACAGCGCTCTTCCCAAGCTGCCCGCGGGCGTCAATCCGACCCTGGGACCGGACGCCACCGGCGTCGGCTGGGTCTTTCAATACGCACTGGTCGATAGGACCGGCGCGAACTCTCTGGCCGATCTCCGGTCCTTCCAGGATTTCAACCTGCGCTACGCCCTGGAGTCGCTCGAAGGCGTCGCCGAGGTCGCTTCCGTCGGCGGCTTCGTCAAGGAATACCAGGTCAATCTCGACCCCAACAAGCTCGCCACCTACGGCATTTCCCTGCAAATGGTCGTCGACGCCGCCCGCAAGTCCAACAACGACGTCGGCGGCCGCGTCCTGGAGATCGCCGGCCACGAGCATGTCATCCGGGGCCGCGGCTATGTGCGGTCGGTCTCGGATTTGGAGCAGACCGTAGTCGCCGTTCGCGAAGGCGGCGTCCCGGTCACCGTCGCCGATCTCGGTAACGTCGGTCTGGGCCCCGCCATCCAACGAGGTCAAGCGGAGCTCGACGGCGAGGGCGTGACAGTCGGCGGCATCGTCGTCATGCGCTACGGCGAGAACGCGCTCAAGGTGATCGCGCGCGTCAAGCAGCGGCTCGCCGAGATCGCGCCGGGCCTGCCCAAGGGCGTGGAGATCGTCCCCGTTTACGACCGCTCGGAGCTGATCGAGGCCGCGATCGGCACCCTGCGGCGGACCCTGATCGAAGAGTTGATCGTGGTCTCGCTGGTGATCGGCGTTTTCCTTCTGCACCTGCGCTCGTCCCTGGTGGCGATCGTGAGCCTGCCCGTGGCGGTGCTGCTGTCATTCCTGTCTCTTATACACATCTGACGCTGCCGACGA
>CAYVYD010000291.1:0-3453 GCA_964454415.1 uncultured Hyphomicrobiaceae bacterium
CGGCTATCCGGTGATGCTGAAGGCGTCGGCCGGCGGCGGCGGCAAGGGCATGCGCGTCGCCCGCTCGGCCAAGGAGGTGGCCGAGGGCTTCGCCTCCTCGGTCTCGGAGGCCAAGTCGAGCTTCGGCGACGAGCGCGTCTTCGTCGAGAAGTTCATCGAGAACCCGCGCCACATCGAGATCCAGGTGCTGGGCGACGCCCACGGCAACGCGATCCATCTGGGCGAGCGCGAATGCTCGATCCAGCGCCGCAACCAGAAGGTGATCGAGGAGGCGCCGAGCCCGTTCCTCGACGCCAAGACGCGGACCGCCATGGGCAAGCAGGCCGTCGCGCTGGCCCGGGCGGTCGACTATCGGAGCGCCGGCACGGTTGAGTTCATCGTCGACCGCGACAGGAACTTCTATTTCCTGGAGATGAACACCCGCCTCCAGGTTGAGCATCCCGTGACCGAGCTCGTCACCGGCGTCGATTTGGTGGAGCAGATGATCCGGGTGGCCGCCGGCGAGAAGCTCGCCATCGCCCAGAAGGACGTGAAGCTCAAGGGCTGGGCGGTCGAGTCGCGGATCTACGCCGAGAACCCGTTCCGCAATTTCCTGCCCTCCACCGGCCGGCTGGTGCGCTACCGCCCGCCCCAGGAGGGCACCCGCCAGGGGCTCACCACCCGCGTCGACACCGGCGTCGCCGAGGGCGACGAGATCCCGATCTATTACGACCCGATGATCGCCAAGCTCGTCACCCACGGCCCCGGCCGCGAAGAGGCCATCGACCACATGGCGCGCGCGCTCGACGCCTTCTACATCGACGGCATCCAGCACAACATACCCTTCCTCACCGCGATCATGCAGCATCCGCGCTGGCGCAAGGGCGATCTTTCGACCGCCTTCATCGACGAGGAATATGCGGACGGCTTCGCGCCGCGCGCGCCCAACGCCGAGGAGCGCGACCGGCTCGCCATCGTCGCCGCCATGCTCGACCACATGGGCAACGAGCGGCGGCGCCAGATCACCCATCAGATGGAGGGCACGCGGGTGCGCTTCGCGCTCGACCGCATCGTGCGCATCGGCGGCGAACGGGTCGACCTCACCATCATCGGCGCCAACGGCAGGGCGATCGAAGTGGCGCTGATGGGCTCCAAGGGCAAGGCGCGCAAGCGGGCCAGCGTCGAGACCGATTGGTGGTTCGGCGAACCGATCTGGTTCGGCCGCATCGACGGCGAGGAAATCGCGGTCCAGGTGCGCCCGATCCTGAACGGCGTCTCGCTCGCCTATCGGGGCTTGAGCGTCGGCGCCCACGTCTACACGCTGCGCGAGGCGGAGCTCGCCGAGCTGATGCCCCACAAGGAGCCGCCCGACACCTCGAAGATGCTACTCTGTCCGATGCCGGGCCTGGTCGTCTCGATCGCCGTGGCGGAGGGCGACGAGGTCCAGGCGGGCGACACGCTCGCCGTCGTCGAGGCGATGAAGATGGAGAACATCCTGCGCGCCGAGCGCGACGGCCGCGTCGTCTCGATCGACGCCGCCCCCGGCGACAGCCTCGCCGTCGACGCGGTCATCATGCGCTTCGAATAGCAGGAGCGCCCAAGGGACCGGGAGCCCGTGCTCTATTACTTCGCTTACGGTTCGAACATGTGCCCCGATCAGATGGCGCTGCGCTGCCCCGGCGCGCGCGCCCTGGGGCCAGCGCGTCTGCAGGGCTGGCGGTTTCACGTCACCACCCGCGGCACCGCCTCGATCCTGCCAGATGAGGGGCACGCTGTGCACGGCGTCCTGTGGCGCTGCCGGCCCGAGCACCTCTTCATCCTCGACCGCTTTGAGGGCGTCGCCTGGCGCAACTATTTCCGCCGCAGCGTGATCATCGAGAGCCGCGCGCATGGCCCCTTGCGCGCGCTCACCTATGCGAGCGCGCGCACCTGGCCTGGCCGGGCGCGGGCGAACTACATGCTCACCCGCGTGCTCCCCGCCGCCAAGACCTTCGCCCTGCCGCCCGGCTATATCGAGGAGCTCGAATCGTGGCTGCCGGCCCGCCCCCTGGGCGAGCGCGGGACCCGTTACGTGGGCCGCACGCGCCCGCTGCGCTTCCCCCGATGAGCGATGGTCAAGACCGGACGCGGACCGTCCACGTGATCATCGAGGGCCGGGTGCAGGGCGTCTATTACCGCGCCTGGACGCGGGAGCAGGCGACCGGTCTGGGGCTTGCGGGCTGGGTGCGGAACCGCCGCGAGGGGAGCGTAGAGGCGGTGTTCTCGGGCGCGGCCGCCGACGTCGAAGAGATGCTCGCGCGCTGCCGGGAAGGACCCGCCGACGCGCTCGTCGAGGCGGTCAGGATCGTGGGCGAGGGCGGCGCCGCGCCGGACGGCTTCGAGATAGCCCCTAGCGCATGAAGGGGTGGAAAGCACTATATTGAGGGGAAGACGACCGGACCGGCTATATCTGCGAGATGACCCATGACGGCGTGGCCGCGATGACAGTTCCCGACAAGGCCGTGGCGCCGCGCCGCGGCGCGGCGAAAAGTACCTGGCGCCACCGCCTGGGGCTCGTACTCTTCGTCGCCTCCTTTCCGCTGTTCTACGCCACCCTCGTCGTCGTCCCCCTGCTCGGCCTGCCGGCCGGCCATACCGCGGTGCTGATGACCGTCTTGCTCGTCGTCTTCTATGGCCTATGGCTGGCGAGCCTGCCGCTGCTGGGACGCCAAGGCTTGGGCACGCTGAAGGAGCGGTCGCGCGGCTGGTGGCGGCTGTGGCGCGCCCGCGCGGGGAGGCGCTGGCGGCGAACCTGATGCCGGGACGACGGTTGTTCCGCCGGTAGACGATCCTATGTGTAGGCTCGGGACGTAGGGAAGGGAGGTACTCGTGCGAAGCAAGGCAGTGATATTCGTATGCGCTCTGGCGTGGGCGTCGGCCATCGGCGGGGTCCGTGCCGCGACGCAGGAAACTGACGTGCTAGGGAGATCGCTCGGCACCGTCTCGTTTCCCGTGTCCTGCAAGCCGCAGGCCGCAAAGCACATCGAGCGCGGCGTCGCCGCCATGCATCACATGATGTATTCGAGCGCGCGCGAGCTGTTCGAGCAGGCCTCGAAGGCCGACCCCGATTGCGCCATGGCGCCGTGGGGGATCGCCATGACCTACATCCATCCGCTGTGGTCAGACCGCCCCTCGCCCGAGGTGATCGAGAAGGGCGCCGCGCTCGCCGCGAAGGCCGCGAAGCTCGGCGGCAAGAGCGGGCGCGAGCGAGCCTATATCGACACCGTGAAGGTCTATTTCGTCGACGGCGCTGCGAACAGCGAGGAGGAGCGGCTGAAGCTCTTCGACGAGGCCTGGGCCAAGGTGGTGCGGGCGAGCGAGGGGGATAACGAGGCCCTGGCCTTCCACGCGCTCGCGCACCTTTCGACCGCCTCGCCCAACGACAAGACCTATGTCGTCCAGAACCGCGCCGCGGCGATCGCCCAGCAGGTGCTG
>CAYVYD010000292.1:0-3443 GCA_964454415.1 uncultured Hyphomicrobiaceae bacterium
AAGCGCGCGCCCAGGACGCGACCGGCCAGTTGGGCGCGGGCCTGCCCGGCAACGCGCCCTCGCTGGCCCTGCCGGGCGGCGTCGGGGCGGGGATGAATTCCGGCGGCGCGGGAGCCGCCGGCGGCGCGGGCGAGGCCGGCGAGGCCGGGGGAATCGGCGCCCATGGCGCGTTCCAGGGCGGCTATTCGATGCCGCTCAGCGAGATGATGTCGCTGCAGCTCGACGGCGCGCTCGATATCGAGGACCAGGCGGGCTCCGGCGAGGAGAGCGACCTGCGCGGCCGGATCGGCATCGGCAAGAAGTTCTAAAAACCGACTCGCGGATTGTCACGCCGGCGAGCGGCGGCCGCGCGGCGAGCGCCTTTCCGGGCTCGATCACGCCCCATCACGCCCCCGGGCCTCGATCGGCTTGGGGATCGTAATCGACGCCGGGGTCGCCGACGAACGGGCCCTCGATATCGGAGGTGATCCAGCCCGCGTAATAATCGCCGTTGCGGCGGGCGACCCGCTCGCCGTCGACATAGCAGGCGTCCATGCAATTGGGGTAGAAGGCGATGTAGCCTTCGATCGCCTTGGCGCGCTCGGGCGTCTCGCGATAGGACCAGGCGGCGACCTCGACCTCGCGCCCCCAGATCCGCGCCGCGTAATAGGTGGCCTTGCCCTTCGCGGCGCAGAAGCTGGTGCGCGCGCCGCGCCAGAGATGCTCCATCTTCACGTCCTCGGGCGGGATGTAGTAGTCGGGGGGCAAGCCCCTCTCGAGCGCCCGGATTGCCCGCCCCGTGTCGGCGATGACGAGGCCGGCGAAGATCACCCGGACGTGCCTGGCCGTCGGCTCGAACCGCCCCTCCGGCGGGTAGTCCCAAACCGATTCCCTGGGCTGGGGCGCCGTGTTCGCCGCGCGCGCGGTCATGGCGGGTCTCCCATCCAGGCCCGGTAGTCGGCCCAACGGCCGCCCCTGGGATGTTCGGCGAGCACGGCGTGCACCCGGCGGTGCTCGCGCTCGGCCCGCGCCAGCAGGTCGCCAAGCGACCGGCCGCGCATCCTGACCCAAAAGAGATAGAGGAACGCCGCGCCCAGCGCATGGGGCAGCCAGGCGAGAGAGGCCATCGCTTCGCCCAACGTCATATCGCTTATCCCGGCCATGGCGTCAGCCTACACCCCGAGGGCCCGCCCCGCCAACGCCCGCCCCGCCGGCCGAGTCGAGAGGGGCGGCAGCCGGGCGCGGCGTCCGCTTCGTCATTCGGCCCGCAAATTCGCGCCGCGCCGTGCTAATGTAGCGGCAGGGTAACCGGATGATTCGGCGCGCGAGGGGCCGAAGCCCGCCACGCCCGACAAGGAGGTCTCGCTATGCCCAAAGGTATGAATCTGATCGTCGCGCTCGTCGTTCTCGTCGTAATCCTGGCCGCCGGATATTACTACATGGGCGGCATGGGTGGCGGCCAGCAGCCGGCAACGGCGCCGGAGGCCACCCCGCCGGCCGAGTCGGCGGCGCCGCCGATGACGCAGCCTGCCCCAGCCGAACCGGAGCAGGCCCCGGCCGAGGACGGCGACGCGGGTCAATAGAGTCCGTCCGGTTCCCGGCGGGCGGGCGTCTCTGGCCCCTCAGTTCAGCAGCCAGCCGAAGGCGCGGGCGAGGGCGGCGGCGCCGTCCCGCTCGAACCATCGGCCATGGGCGATGACGACCCGCGCCGGGTCCCAGGCGATCATGGTCTGGACCGCCTCGCGCGGTTGCCGCCGGTGCCTCCAGGTGAAGGTGAGCGCCAAATCGCGCGGCGTGCGGCCATGGGGGCGAGGACGCCACCCGCCCGCATCAGCCAGCGCAGCCAGGCCGAGCCGAGCTTTTCCGCCTCGAAATTCTCAATCAGGTCGGTGAGAACCAGGGTCCGGCTCGGCCGGTGGAAGAAGACGAACTCGCTCATGAAGCTGCCCGGCACGGCAAGCGTCTCGACAGCGTCCGCCCAGGGATAGCCGCCCGCCCCTTCGAGCGGCAGCCAGTCGAAGGCGATGCGATCCCCCGCCTGCTCGGCGACGCGGGGCGCGAGCCAGACCTCGGCCTCCCGATCGGCGGCCTTCCATTCGGGGACCCACCAATAGTGGATGCGGTTGGCGCCGACGATCCAGCGCGGCGCGCCGAGGGCCGCGATCGCCTCGGCGAGCGCCGGCGCCAAGGGCGTTGGCGAGTGAAGGAAGAGGCCGCCCCGCAAGCCGATCACGCACATGCGCGTCGGGAACGGCAGCTTCGGCCAGGGAAAGCCGAAGCGGATCACCGGGCCGTCGACGATCCACACATCCTCCGCCACCGGCTTGAGGGTGCCGAGGGGCGGATAGGTGGCGTGCTCCCTCACCCGACCGCGGCCGATGGGCGGATTTCCGGCGGCGGCGCGGCGGAAAGCCCTGCCCCGCCGCCGAATTGCGGTCTCATGCCGTCATCGCCCCGCGAGGCTACACGACGGTGTCCTCAGCGGCACAGACGGCGGTAGCCGTGATAGGGCTGGAACGTGCCGCTTACCGGATCGAAGGAGCGGTAGCGCGACGCGCAATAGTCATACCATTCCTCCGTCCACGGCACGGGCCTTGCGTCATAGACGACCACCGGCGCCGGCTCGACATAGACGTACTCCTCCACCACGTAGGGCGCGACGGCGTAGTAGTCGACCACATAGGGATCGGCGTAGTAGTCGTAATAGCCGTAGTCGTAATAGCGCCCGCCCCAGGCCTTGGCATCGCCCGAACCGGCCAACGTCGCGACGGTAAACGCGGCCGCGACGGCGACGGATTTGACAGCGTTAGCGAACACCTTGGTTACTCCTCTACCGGGTCCCGCAATGATTGAACGGGACGTTGCCCCCTCCGCCGCATGCCTATATTACGGGAATTCGCGGCAATTGACCCGTCAAATCCGCTTCCCCAAGGCAATGGCGGGCGGCCCGGAGGAGGTTCGAATGAAATTCACAGGTATCGCCGTAGCGGCGGGCCTGGGGTTGGCGCTCGCGGGGTTCGCCAACCCGGCCGCCGCCACCGGCTTCGGCGTCAGCGTCCAGACCAAGAGCCTGGGCTTCCCTTACGGCGGCTACCCGTATTACGGCCCCTATTACGGCGCCCCCTATTACCGCTTCCGCTATCATCCCCATTACGGCGATTACGACCATTACGGCCGTCCCCGCCAGCGCCGGCACTACCATTTCCGCTACTCGGAATTCCACCGGCCCCATCGCCACTTGCGCGCCGCGCCGGATGGGCGCTGCGGCTTTTGGCACCGGCGCTGCACCGCCTATTGGGGCTACGGCAGTTCGAATTATTTCATCTGCCTGCGCCATTATCACTGCCGCTGAAGCGGTGGGTCGGGGGCCGCAGATCCAGCTAGAGCTTTTTCGTTTTTAATTGAATCGCTCAAACGCTCTAGCTTTTTGATTTTTCGCGCTTTTTAACGGAAAACCGGTTCCC
>CAYVYD010000293.1:0-3423 GCA_964454415.1 uncultured Hyphomicrobiaceae bacterium
TGAAGAGGTCATCAAGGAGTTGGGGAAGCTTCTTCTATTCTCGATCCCCGTCCTGGGCTACTTTCTTTTCGCCGAGCTGCTGACGGCAACGTATGCCAAGGAGCCGGCAGGTATACACTTTTTTCATGAAATGATGTTCGGCCAATACGCACCTCTGTTTTGGGGAAACCTGATTGTTGGTCTTCTCTTCCCTGTTGCCATCTTGATGAAACCGAAAAGGAAGCTCACGGGTTGGGTAGGCCTTCCGGCGGCGGCCGCCTTTCTCGAACGTGAATTGAACGACGCGATCGAGGCTGGCGCGCGGCAGGACATCGTCGGGCGGGACTACAAGTCAGCGCTGCAGGAGCGCGTGCAGGCGCTGGGGCGTCCGCTGCCCGAATATCGCGTGGCCGCCGAAACCGGCCCGGACCACAGAAAAGTGTTCACGATCGACGTGGTCATCGACGGCTCCTCGGGCGCGCCGAGCGCGCCCTGGCGCGGGCGGGCGCCGCGCGCCTGGGGGCGCGGCGGGCGGGGATCACGGCCATGGCTTCGATCTCGATCATCAGATCGGGTGCGACAGCCGGGCGACGCCGATCAGGGCGCTGGTCGGCAGGTCGCGCCGGAAGTACTTCCAGCGCTCGTCGGCGACCCGGTGGTACTCGTCCACGAAGGCGATTCCCGGCAGGCCGAGTTCGTGGATGTCGGCCTGCTGGCGCGGCGTCAACTCGCGCTGGATCCAAGCGAAGCGTCCCCCCGACCTCAGCCGGTGCCGCAGTACGTCGGTATTGAGATCGGGCAGCACGCTCGAGAGCTGTTCGATTGTGTCGTCGATATCCCGAATCGATTGCGGGTCGGCGTAGAGCGAGGGCACCAGGATGTCGGTCGCCAATATCCGCCCCTTGCGGTCGATGATGGTGGGGCGGTGCAGCGCGGTGCTGACCGGTAGCGCCGCCAGACCGCCGTCGTCGGGCCGGGCGACGAAGCCGAGCGCGGCGAGCCTCGCGGCAACGATCGCGAAGGCGGCGACGAAGCAGAGCGTCATCAACGTGAACCTGCCGCGCAGCCCGTTGCCGCCCGAGCCATTCACATAGACCATCGGCATGGCCCTGAAAAAGGAGATGACGGTCACTCCGGCACCCGTTCCTGCGCGGTCCACACGCTCATTTTTCCGCTTCTCCGGCTCGGACGCCGGCCGGATCGTAGAGCGTCATCTGGTCGGGCTCGATCGGACGCAGGCCCAGATGGGCGCGGGCCAGGCGTTCGAGCCGCGCCGGCCGGTTGAGATGGCTCCACTCGGCCCGCAACACCGCGATCACGTCGCGCTCCTCGGCGATCTCCTGCTGCAGCGTTTCCACGCGCCGGTCGAGCGCGCGCGTCTCGTATTTCACCTGGTAGATGACCGCGGCGAGGCCAACGAGGATGCTTGCGAGAAAGAATGTGACGATACGCATGACGCAACGGACTCCAATTCGACTCAGGGACCCGGTCGGGCGATTGACGGCAGACCGAGCGCGGCGGCGTCGGGGGCGAGCGGCGGGGCGGCGGTGCGCTCCCCCGCGCGCAGCCGCGCCGAGCGGGCCCGCGGATTGCGCTCGACCTCGCGCGCCGTCGGCCGCAGGGCGCGCCGGGTGACGGGGCGGAAGGAGGGGCTGGCCTCGGACGTGTTCGCGGGCGGGGAATAGCGCGAGGGCGCGGGTGCGGGCTTGGCGCAATGGGCGAAGAAGCGCTTGACGATCCGGTCCTCGAGCGAATGAAAGGTGACCACCACCAGCCGGGCGCCCGCGCATAGCAGCCTCTCAGCGGCCAGAAGGCCGCCCGCGAGCTCGGCCAGTTCGCCGTTTACGTAGAGGCGCAGCGCCTGGAAGGTCCGCGTCGCGGGATGCTTGGCGGTGCCCGGCCGCCGGCCCAGCACGCTGACGACGATATCGGCGAGCTCGCCGGTGCGCGCGAAGGGACGGCTCTGGCGACGGGCCGCAATGGCGCGGGCGATGGCGCGCGCCCGGCGCTCCTCGCCGAGCACGGCGATCACCTCGGCAAGCTCGCTTTCGCTTAGGGAATTGACGGCGTCGGCCGCGCTCAGTCCCTGGCCCGACATGCGCATGTCGAGCGGTCCGTCGGCTTGAAAGGAGAAGCCGCGCTCGGGCTCGTCGAGCTGCATGGAGGATACCCCGAGATCGAGCGCTATGCCGTCGACGGCCTCGATCCGGTGGGCGGCGACGATCCGCTCCATGTTGCTGTAGGAGCCTTCGGCCAGATGCAGGCGGCCGGCGTATTGGCGCGCCAGCTCGGCGCCGGCGCGAATCGCCGAGGGGTCGCGGTCGATGGCGACGACGACGCAATCGACCGCCTCGAGCAGGGCCTTGGTATAGCCGCCCGCGCCGAAGGTGCCGTCCACGTAGATGCCCCCGTCCCGGGGGGCCAGCGCCTCGAGCGCCTCAGAAAGTAGGACGGGAATGTGGCGGGCTGGTCCGCCAGCGGCACCCGTTCGTGTCGCGCCGCGGCCCGCCGTCATTCCCGTCCTCCCTCTGCACTGCCGCTTTCGCGGCTCCCCGCGCCGAGTAACTTCTTGAGCTTGGAAAGCTGGTCACGGCCTCGAGCGAATTCGGCTTCGAAGCGCTTCGGCTCCCAGAACTGAAACTTTTCGCCAAGACCGACAAAGGTGACGTGGCTGGTGATGCCGGCGTAATCGCGCAAACGCTCGGGTAGCACGATGCGGCCGTCCTGATCGAGGCTGAGGATTTCGCTGGCGCCGAACAGCGCCATGGCGAGGTGATCGCGCTCATCGGAATAGGGCGCGAGCGCCTCGAGAAGATGCTGGATTTTATCGACGAGGCGCTGTCCGCCCGCGTCGAGCGCGTCGTCGTCCAATGACGGATAGCAGTAGATGCCTTCGAACCCGTCCTTGGCGAGGACGTTGCGGAAGGAGACCGGGACGGAAACGCGTCCCTTGGCGTCGACCCTGTTTGTAAATGTGGAGACAAACTGGTCCATCTCCCCCTCTCGCACCCCGCTGCTACGCGAACACCAATTGCCGCCGGCGCGGCGCGGCGCTCTGCCGCCTCGGCCCCCGGTAGGGGTGGAGAGAGGCGGGCCGCCGCCACCGTGGCCTCAGAGCAGCGTTGCCTCAAAAGACCTCTCCCCATGACCCCCATTCCGAACGGGCAAATATGGGATATCATGGGATTTGATGGTCGTCAACGGAAACGGTAGGGATATGCGGGTTGACGGCGGGTTAAGCCCGCCCGGCTGGGAGACCGGCAGGAGGCATCATCGCGCGTTAGGGTTAAGCTAGTGTTGACCGCGGTCCGCATGCCCATTGCCCTGCCCCAGGAGCGACAATAATGTCGCCTAGACTGACGCGAGGCACCACCGGCAGCCGCGCCGGCGGAAGCGGGACGATGAAAACGGCGATCATTCGGGCAATGGCGGTTTGCGCGTTGG
>CAYVYD010000294.1:0-3411 GCA_964454415.1 uncultured Hyphomicrobiaceae bacterium
CCGGGCCGCGTGATCCTTCACGAAGCGCTCGATGCGCCCGGCAATGCGGCGCCCGAAGGCGTCCGCATTGGTGCCGGTGAACAGGATCGCGGCGTCCTCGAACCGGCCCAGCGCCTCGAGCAGCCCGTCGACGCCCGCGGCCGGATCGGCGGTCAAGGTCGCGGGGTGATAGGTGACGAGGAACAGAGGCGGGGGAAGCGCATACCCCAGTTCCTTCTCCAGCGCACCGCGGTCCGCGAGCTTGAGACGCTCGATGCTGTCTAGCCCCAGCGCGCCAACCACGTGAATACGCTCCGGCGCCTCGCCCATCTCCAGCAGCTTCTGCCGGAACTCCGGCGCCGCGGCGAAATGGAGATGCGCCATCTTGCTCACCGCGTTGCGGATCGCGTCGTCGATCGCGCCCAACGTCGTCTCGCCGCCATGAATATGAGCGATCGGAACGCGCTGCATCATGGCGGCGGTCGCCGCGGCGAAGATCTCGTAGCGGTCGCCGAGCAGAACGATGATGTCGGGGGTCAAGCGCTCGAAGGCCTCGCTCATGCCGATGACGCCGCGGCCGAGCGCCCGGGCGGTCGCGGCGGGCGTGTCCTCCTCATCCACCATTTCCACCTTGGCGGCGATCTCGAAGCCGTCCGCCTCGATCTGCCGCCAGGTGGAACCGAACCGCTCGCAGAGATGGGCGCCGGTGACGACGAGCTGCATGTCGATCCCGGGCGCATCGCCGAGCGCCTTGGCGAGCCAATAGAGCAGCCCGTACTCGGCGCGGGTTCCGGTGACGACGGCGATCTTGCGCATGGCCGGAGGTATCAGAGTCCGAGGAACGCCTTGATCAGGCGGAGCCCGACCGTACCGCTCTTCTCGGGATGGAACTGAACGCCCGTCAAGGCGCCGCGCTGCACCGCGGCCGAGACCAGCCGGCCGTTGTAATGCGCATCGGCAAGCCGGTCTTCGTGCCGCTCGGGGCGCCCGGCGAAGGAATGCACGAAATAGACCGCGCTCCCCGGCTCGAGCCCCTCGAGCACCGTTCCCCGCCACCGCTCCGCGCTCTCGCCTTCGGGAAGCTCCAGCGGCGTCCAGCCGATATGCGGCGTCTTGTGCGGCTCGCCCTCTGCGGTCGTATTCGGGATCGCCGCCACGCTGCCCGGAACGAGGTCAAGCCCCGCGTGATCGCCGAACTCCTCGCCCCTGGTGAATAGGATCTGCATGCCGACGCAAATGCCCAAGAATGGCCTCTCGGAGCGCGCGAACTCGATCAGCGGCTCGACCAGATCGAGGCTCCGAAGCTGCGCCATGCAATCACCGAAGGCGCCCACGCCCGGCAGGATCAGGCGCCCGGCCTCCGCCACGTCCGCCGGCCGGTCGCTCAGCTCCACGCTACCGCCGCAGCTTTCCACCGCCCGGCATACGCTCAAGATATTGCCGCGGCCGTAATCGACGATCAGCGTCTTCACGCGGCAAGGGCCCGCACGGGAAGATCGGCGGCGCGGGCCGCGGCGCGGATATCCTGCAGGCCCATGCGGCCGTGATGCAGCACATCGGCGATCGCCACCGCGTCGGGGTGGGCCGCTTGCACCACCTCGACCAGGTGCTCCACCGTTCCCATGCCGCCGCTGACGATCACCGGCACCGGCACGGCATTGCAAACGGCGCGCGCCAACTCGACATCGAAGCCCTTGCGGGTGCCCTCCCGATCGACCGAGGTAACGAGAACTTCGCCGGCGCCGAGCGCCACCCCTTGCGCCGCCCATTCGACCGCGTCGCGGCTCGTGTGTTCGCGGCCGTTGTCCGTATAGGCCTCCCAACGCCCCTTGCCGTCGCGCTTGGCCTCGATGGAGAGCACGACGCATTGCGAGCCGAAGCGCTCGGCCATCTCTGTAATGAGCTCCGGCCGGCGGACGGCGGCGGTGTTGACCGCCACCTTGTCGGCGCCAGACCGCAGGGTTTGGATCACGTCGTCGATCGAGCGTATCCCGCCGCCGACGGTGATCGGGATGAACACCTCGCGCGTGGTCTTCTCGACGATGTCCGCCAGGCTGTTGCGCTCATAGAGGCTGGCGACGATGTCCATGTAGACGAGCTCGTCGGCGCCCGCCTCGTAATATTTGCGCGCGTATTCATTGGGATCGCCGATCACCCGCAGGCCTTCCAGATGGATGCCCTTGATGAGGTTCGGCGCCTTGATGTCGAGCCGCGCGACGAGCCGCAGATTGCCCATCCGGCTCAGCCCTGCTCGAACACCGTGTGCCGCAGCTTCCATTCGCCGCCTTCCTTCATCCACAGATGCGGCGAGCGGAACTTGTCGGCGAGCTGCATGAAGGAGGCGCGGTCCATCACCGGCTGCGCGAACATCTTGGAGGCGACGGGGTATTCGTCCGGCGGAACCGAGAGGTAGCCGAAGATCTCATCGGCGAAGCGCTCGGGAAACTCGCCGTCGAAGCGCCGCACCAGCGCCACGCCCTCCTCGCGGGTGATGTCGCGCGAGCGGATCTCTTGGCTTGCGTCGTAGGTGGCGCGCCCGATGCCGAACTTGATGTAGGTCGTGTAGTAGTGGAAGTCGTCGATCTTGTCGTCGATGGAATTGTATTTCGAGTAAGTCCCGGGGGTGCGCTCGGGCGCGGCCTGGAACCCGCCATGCTCGACGGCGTAGTAGTAGCAGGATTGCGGGTGCCATTTGAGATAGTAGCCTAGATAGTGAACCTCGATGTCGTGCGCCTCGAGCTTTGCCGGATCGGCCGGCAGATAGGGCTCGAGATCCACGGGTTCCATGCCGTAATTCTCGCGCAGAGAGGCGACCGACTCGCCCCCCAGATAGATGTCCTCATCCCCCTGGCTGAAATAGTCCCAGCTCCTCTGCGGCTTGTCCGAGTCCTCCTTGGGGTTGCCGTATTCGGCTTCGTTCTCGCCATAGACGACGAAGGGAATGCCGAACAGGACCGCCATCTTCGGCGCCAATTGCTTCTGGCCCAGGATGAAGGGCTGGAAGGGGTGGAAGATGTTCTCCACCGCGAGCCGGGTAAGCAGCCGGTGGACGCGGGGATTGGGCGTCATCAGATAGTTGTCGAAGCCCGCGCGCAGCCAGGACTGGAAGTTGCGCCAGCCCCAATCGGTGTGGAGGTGCGGCGCCCAGGTGACGGTTAGCGGGTGCATGCCGTATTCGTATTTGAGCTTGTGGGCGGCGTAGAAGCTGTCCTTGCCGCCCGAGCCCGGCACCAGCACGTCGTATTTGCCGTCGTCGCGGCGGAAGCGGTCGCAAAGCGCGCGGAGCCGTACCTCGCGCGCGGCCCAGTCGATCTCGCGTTCCTTGGCCTCGGCCGTGCGGCAGGCGTCGCATACCCCTTCTGCGTCGAAATTGATGGTCGATTTCTTCGAGGCGCGGGTGTGCTTGAACTCGACGGCCGAGTTGGGCCGCTG
>CAYVYD010000295.1:0-3402 GCA_964454415.1 uncultured Hyphomicrobiaceae bacterium
CGGCGATCTCCTCGCGCGGGGTCAGAAGGGTGAACTTGTCCGGCGTCGAGAAGGCCAAGAGATAGCCCTTGCGCCGGCAAATTGAGCAATTGCACTCGATCGCCTCGACCGGATCCTCTTCCAGGGTGTAGGCGATCCTGCCGCAATGGCAGCTCCCGTGGATGGTCATAGCGCGTTCCTTTCGGCGAGTCGTGGCGGGATCCATAGCGGCGATGCGGGCGACGGCGGAGCTGAATCCTGGGTGGCGTCGACGTGGTGAGGGGTCTCCGGTGATTAGGACTGAACTTCTTTTAACAACAGCTGGTATACGCTCTTCTTTCCATGGCAGATAATGTGCCGCACCAAACCGTCCTTGGTTTGAAGTTTCTTAGTTTCGTAGAACGCGACGCCTATAAGAAATCGCTCTCCTATCCGAGGTTTCTCCGCCTTGAGATTTACAAGTAGCTGCCATAACCCACCCCCGCTGAAGCCGGCGAAGGACTGGGGACCCTCTTAGTGTTCATTGTAAAGCGCCTCAAAATTGAGGCAGTCAAAGCCTTCCCTCTCTTCTTCGCCGTTGAGCACGCCAGCTCCAAAGCTACCCGTGAAGCTTTTCGCTTTTGAAAAACCTTTCGGAGGAGTTTCAACTGCGGTGGTAAACTCCTCTGCGAAGCCCGTAATACCCCAAAATCCATCACTGAGCGGCGGAGGATTCATCAACATCCTATCCACGTGCTTCGAAAGATTATGGAACGACATAATCGCTTCCAGCGTACTGGTGGTATCCGGAGGGAGTACCAAAATCCCAAGTCCGGACCATCCGACTCCACCTTTCCGAGAAATTCGATCGGCTTACAGTAGTTGGTCTTGAAAATGATGCGCTGGAGCGTGTTCGAGGCAATGGCGATCCCCACAACTTCTTGTTGCATGATCGAACGTATTACATGGCCGGCGGTGAGCACTCCCCTGGTTTCACCAACTAATACCAGGGTCCCGGAGCCGCCGATCGAGGCATCGGCTTCTCCGCCACGAACCTTCAGATTGACAAAGCCGATGAAATAGCGCGCCAGAAGTTTTGCTGCGGACTCAACAAGGCTTCGATGTGACGCCTGATCCACATTACGTTTCATGAATTAAGAGCTCTCCTTGGGGGCGCTTCAGGCCGGGGCGCCCTGGGCGGCGGCGAGCTCGGCGTCCCAGGCGGCGACGCGGGCGACGGCGGGGCGCGCGCAGACCTTCCCGGCATACCCGGCGAAGGGGTCAGCGTTCTCGATCAGACCAAAGGCGATCAGGTGTTTGAGCGCGCTGCCCCACAGGAGATCGGCGGCGGTGAAGGGCTCGCCCAGCAGGTTGGGCCCTTGCCGGAGCTGGCCGGTCAGGACCGAAAGCACAGTCTCGCAGTCGCCATAGGGCGAGGATTGCCGCGGGCCCGCCTCGCGCTTCATGGCCCTGTCCATCATCGCCGGCTCGAAGCAGGAGCCGTAGAAGGCGAGCCAGCGCAGATAGGGTCCGCGCAGGGGGTCGCCGATGGCGGGCGCGAGCCCCGCCTCGGGGAACAGATCGGCGAGGTAGACGTAGCTCGCCACCAGCTCGGTGACGAGCGCGCCGTCGTGGACGAGCGCCGGGACCTTGCCCATGGGGTTGACGGCGAGATAGGCGGGATCGCGCTGTTCGCCCCGGGTCATGTCTAGCACGGCGAGCTCGTAGGGGGCGCCCAGCTCCTCGAGCAGGACGCGGACCGCCGAGGAGCGGGTGTTGGGGGAGTGGTAGAGGGTCAGGCGGGGATTTTCATTCACCGGGGCGGTCCATCGTCACGGCGCGAAGGCGCCCGGCCGGGAGAAGGATATTGGTGGAGCAGAGGGGGATCGAACCCCTGACCTCGACATTGCGAACGTCGCGCTCTCCCAACTGAGCTACTGCCCCACGGATCGAGTCCAACGGGCGCCATTTAGGAGCCGGTCCCGCGGGCTGTCAAGCAAGCAGGCGCGGCCCTGCCTCCGCGGGCTTGCGGGTGCGCTCCAGGACGGGTATCAAGCGCTCAACAGTGGAGAAAGCCCGCCTATGCTCGCGCTCATCGAATTCATCAGGATGGTGATCAATCTCTATGTCTGGGTGATCATCATCAGCGCCATCCTCAGCTGGCTCATCGCCTTCAAGGTGGTGAACACGAACAATCAGTTCGTCTACATGATCGTCGACGCGCTCTACCGGCTGACCGAGCCGGCGCTGCGGCCGGTCCGGCGCTACATGCCCGATCTCGGCGGCATCGACATCTCGCCGATCATCCTGATCCTCGGGCTGTTCTTCCTGCGCGACGTGGTGCTGGGCGCCTGGGTCGCGCCGCTGTTCTATCCCACCTACACGCCATTCGATGGCCCAGACGGCGAGATCTCCATTCAATAAATCGGCCCAAGGCGTGACGCTGATGGTGCGCTTGAGCCCGAAGGCGTCGCGGGACGAGATCGGCAAGGTCGCGGTGATCGGCGGCGAAGCGGTTCTCACCGTCAAGGTGCGGGCGTTGCCCGAGAAGGGCAAGGCCAACGCCGCGCTGATCGCGCTGGTCGCGGGCTGGCTCAAGGTGCCCAAGAGCGGCGTCGCGCTCAAGCGCGGGGCGAGCGGGCGCATCAAGGCCCTGCACATCGCGGGCGAGCCCGAGACGCTCGCCCGCCGCCTCGAGGCGCTGCTGGGGCGGGCGCGCTGAGGGGAGAAGGAGCCATGGGCAAGACAGCCATCATCGACGGCAAGGCGATCGCGGCGGAGCTGCGCGCCGCCGTGGCTGGCCAGGTGGCGGCGCTCCAATCGGAGCACGGGCTCACGCCCGGACTTGCCGTGGTGCTGGTGGGCGAGGACCCGGCGAGCCAGGTCTATGTGAGGAACAAGGCCAAGCAGACGCTCGAGGCCGGCATGGCCTCCTTCGACCACCGGCTCGACGCGGCGACCCCGGAAGCCGAGCTGCTCGCGCTGATCGAAAAGCTCAACGCCGACCAGCGCGTCCACGGCATCCTGGTGCAGCTTCCGCTGCCCCAACAGATCGACCCCGGCCGGGTGCTCGTCGCGATCGACCCGGCAAAGGACGTGGACGGCTTCCATCCGGTAAACGTGGGCCGGCTCGCCTCGGGCGAGAAGGCGCTCAGCCCCTGCACGCCGCGGGGCTGCGTGATGCTCGCCAAGCACGCGGCGGGCGACCTCACCGGCCTCGAGGCGGTGGTGATCGGCCGCTCCAACATCGTCGGCAAGCCGCTCGCCCAATTGCTGCTGAAGGAGAACTGCACGGTGACGATCGCCCACTCCAAGACGCGCGATTTGGCGGGCGTGGCGCGGCGCGGGGACCTTTTGTTCGCCGCCGCCGGGCGGCCCAAGCTCGTCGGGCGCGACTGGATCAAGCCGGGGGCATGCGTGATCGACGTCGGCATCAACCGGATC
>CAYVYD010000296.1:0-3381 GCA_964454415.1 uncultured Hyphomicrobiaceae bacterium
AGGCTGCCCTTGATGCCGACGACGCCGCCGGTCGGCGAGAGCGGGTCGTCGGCCGGATGCACCACGTCCTGGGCGCCGTTCCATGCGACCGATTTGAGGTTCTCGGCCATGGTGCGGCCGGTGGCGGTCACGCAGTCGCCATGCATGTAGCCGTGATCGAGCAGCGTCTTCATCAGGAGCGGCACGCCGCCGGCCTCGAACAGATCCTTGGCGACATAGCGGCCGCTCGGCTTGAGGTCGGCGATATAGGGGGTGCGCTCGAGCACCTTGGCGACGTCGAACAAGTCGAACTCGATGCCGCATTCATGCGCGATCGCGGGCAGATGCAGCGCCGCGTTGGTCGACCCGCCCGAGGCCGCGACCACGGCGGCGGCGTTCTCCAGCGCCTCGCGGGTGACGATGTCGCGGGGGCGCACGTTGCGCGCGAGCAACTCCATCACCTTCTCGCCGGCGGCCATGCAGAAGCGGTCGCGGATCTCGTAAGGCGCCGGCGCGCCCGCCGAATAGGGCAGCGCCAGGCCGATCGCCTCGGAGACGGTGGCCATGGTGTTGGCGGTGAACTGCGCCCCGCAGGCGCCCGCCGAGGGACAGGCCACCTGCTCGAGCTCGTCGAGATCCTCGAGCGACATGTCGCCGACCGAATAATGACCGACCGCCTCGAACACGTCCTGGACCGTAACGTCGTGGCCGCGGAAGCTTCCGGGAAGGATCGATCCGCCATAGATGAAAACGGAAGGCACGTTGAGCCGGCACATCGCCATCATCATGCCGGGCAGCGACTTGTCGCAGCCGGCCACGCCGACCAGCGCGTCGTAGCAATGGCCGCGCATGGTGAGCTCGACCGAATCGGCGATCACCTCGCGCGAGACCAGCGAGGACTTCATCCCCTGATGCCCCATGGCGATGCCGTCGGTGACGGTGATGGTGCAGAACTCGCGCGGCGTGCCGCTGGCGTGCGCTACCCCTTGCTTGACCGCCTGGGCCTGGCGCATCAGCGCGATGTTGCAGGGCGCGGCCTCGTTCCAGCAGGTGGCGACGCCGACGAAGGGCTGGTGGATCTGGTCGCGCGAGAGGCCCATCGCGTAGTAGTAGGAGCGATGGGGGGCGCGCTCGGGCCCTTCGGTGACGTGCCTGCTCGGCAGGCGCGATTTGTCGAACGTCTTGGCGTCCATGGCCATCCCCTGATGATTCCGGGTTTGAACTTGCCGGCCTCGCCTGTTCTCCGCCCAAGGGCAAAAACTTCGGGCCCCCAGGCCGTTGCGGCAAGGTCTCTACCACCCGAATGAAGCAGACCGAGGGGATCTCCACAAGGATTTGCCGCCGCATCCGAACGCGCCGGCGACTATCACCAGATTTTTATGGCTTAAACGGGGCGTTGGCGGCGCCGCGTCGCGGCGCGTCTCAAGCGGGACTTGAACCTAATTATTGGATTTAAAAAAATCTAATAAGAAGTTGAACATAATAGTAAATAAAGGAACGTTGAGACGCCATATCAAAGCGTCGCCTCGAGCCGCCGGAGCGCCTGTTTGAGGCGGGTGGCGGCGGCCTCGGCGTCGGCCTTGCGCTCGCGCTGCTCGGCGACCACGTGCTCGGGCGCGCGGGAGACGAACTTGGCGTCGGCGAGCTTGGCCTCGAGCTTGCCTATCTCGCCGTCGAGCTTGGCGAGCTCGCGGCCCAGCCGCTCGGTCTCGGCCGATATGTCGATGAAATCGGCGAGCGGCAGGGCGATGGTGGTCTCCGCCAGCAGCACCTGCACCGATCCCTTGGGCGCCTCGCCGGCCAGGACGACGCCCTCGACGCGCGCCAAGCGCTTGAGCGCATCGTCATAGGCGGCGGCCCGGGCGGCGGTGGGGCGGTCGGCGTCCACCAGCACGACCGGGATCTTGGCTCCCGCCGGCACGTTCATCTCGGCGCGCACCGAGCGCACTTCGGAGATGAAGGCGATGACCCAATCGAGCTCGGCCGCCGCCTCCGCGTCGTAGAGGCCGGAAAGCCGCGGCCACTCGGCGAGGATCAGCATGGTCTCGCGCGCCGGCGCCGTTTCGCCGAGGCGGGCCCACAGCTCCTCGGTGATGAACGGCATGAAGGGATGCAGCAGCTTGACCGCCTGGTCGAGCGCCCAGGCGGCGGTGGCCCTGGTCTCCTCCCGCGCGGCACCCTCCTCGCCCTGCAGCAGCGGCTTGACGAGCTCCAGATACCAGTCGCAGAAGACGTGCCACAGGAAGTGGTAGATCGCGCCCGCCGCGTCGTTGAAGCGGTAGGCCTCGATCCCCTCGGCGACCTTCTCCGCCGCCTTCTCGACCTCGCCGACGATCCACCGGTTGACCGGCTCCGCGCATTTCGCCGGATCGTAATCGCCCCGGCGCGCACAGCCGTTCATCTCCAGGAAGCGGGCTGCGTTCCACAGCTTGGTGCCGAAATTGCGGTAGCCCTCGACGCGCGCCTTGGCGAGCTTGATGTCGCGGCCCTGGGCGGCCATGGCGGCGAGCGTGAAGCGCAGCGCGTCGGCGCCGTATTCGTCGATCAGCCCCAAGGGATCGATCGCGTTGCCCTTGGACTTCGACATCTTGGCGCCCTTCTCGTCGCGCACCAGGGCGTGGATGTAGACCGTGTGGAACGGCACCTCCTTCATGAAGTGGAGCCCCATCATCATCATCCGCGCGACCCAGAAGAAGATGATGTCGAAGGCGGTCACCAGCACGTCGGTCTTGTAGTAGCGCTTGAGCTCGGCCGTCTCCTCCGGCCAGCCCAGCGTCGAGAACGGCCACAGCGCCGAGGAGAACCAGGTGTCGAGCACGTCTGGGTCGCGCTCGAGCTTCATCACCTCGCCGTAGTGCTTGGCGGCCATCCGGTGCGCCTCGGTCTCGTCATGGGCGACGAAGACCTCGCCGTCGGGCCCGTACCAGGCGGGAATCTGATGCCCCCACCAGAGCTGGCGCGAGACGCACCAGGGCTGGATGTTGCGCATCCACTCGAAATAGGTCTTTTCCCAGGTCTTCGGCACGAACACCGTCTCGCCCCGCTCCACCGCCTCGATCGCGGGCGCGGCCAGGGTGGCGGCGTCGACGTACCACTGCTCGGTGAGATAGGGCTCGATCACCTCGCCGGAGCGGTCGCCATAGGGCACCACGTGGGCGTGGTCGTCGATTTTCTCGATCAGGCCCTCGGCCTCGAGATCGGCGAGCACCCGCTCGCGCGCCTCGTAGCGGCCGAGCCCCCGGTATGGCTTGGGCGCGTTGTCGTTGACGCGGGCGTGCCGGTCCAGAATGCCGATCGCCTCGAGCCCGTGGCGCTTGCCCACCTCGAAGTCGTTGAAGTCGTGCGCCGGCGTGATCTTGACCGCGCCCGAGCCCTGCTCGGGATCGGCGTATTCGTCGGCGA
>CAYVYD010000297.1:0-3371 GCA_964454415.1 uncultured Hyphomicrobiaceae bacterium
GCGGCGAGCGGGACGGCAAGCGAATCACCATTCCCAAATATATCCGGCTCGCCTGTTATGCTATTTCCCGGGGCGTCGGCGACTACGACGGGCATGAGGCGCAGGCCACCGACGAGGGCTAGGGGTCCGTCGGTCCGGCGACGCGACGACTCACGCGCCCAGATACAGCAACCCGCCGCCGAAAATGAAGAACGTCGCGATCAGGATGACGAAGCAATAACCCATGATCGCGCGCATGTGCAGGCCGGCGATGGCCAGCATCGGTATGGTCCAGAACGGCTGGATCATGTTGGTCCACTGGTCGCCATAGGCGACGCCCATGACGATATGGGCGGGCGTGGTGCCGAGCGCCTTTGCGGCCTCGATGAAAATCGGCCCCTGCACCACCCACTGGCCGCCGCCGGAGGGAATGAACATGTTGATGAGGCCGCCGGAGAGGAACGCCCAAAAGGGCAGCGTCTGAGCGCTGGCGATGGCGGTGAACCAGCCGGCGATGACCGAGGCGAGCCCGCTTCCGACCATGATCCCCATGATCCCGGCATAAAGCGGATACTGGATCAGCACCTGCCCGACGGTCATGCTCGCGCGGGCGACGAGGCGCACGTAATGGGCGGCCGAGCGCGCCAGCAGCAGGCCGGAGGCGAGAAACGTCCAATTGACGATGTTGAGGTTTAGGTCGAGGCCGCGGGTCGCGAACCAATGAACGAGGTAGAGGGCGAGCAGCGCGCCGAGGCCGAGGGTGAAGAGGCGGGACCGGTCGAGGCGTTGGGCCAAGGTTGGGGGCGCGCCCTCCAGCGCCGCCGCGTCGCTTGAGGCGTCGTCCCCCCGAGAGACGATGTGGTCGGGAATTTCGATCGCCTTTCCGCGCGGCGGCGCCATCAGCGCGCAGGCAAAGGGCACGGTGACCAGCGTGAGCAGCGCCAGCGCCGCGTTCCAAGGCGCGAAGATGGTCTCGGTCACCGGAATGAGGCCGCCCAACGCCGATTCCAGCGCGTTGCCGGGGGTGGCGACGAAGAGCGGGGCCGAGCCCGAATAGCCCATGTGCCAGATGACCAGGCCGCCATAGGCGGAGGCGACGAGCAGGGGATAGTCCACCTCGATGCCGCGGTCGCGGGCCTGAATCGCCACCTCGCGCGCGACGAGCGCGCCCACCACCAGACAGAAAGCCCACGAAATGAGGGCGGCGACGCCGGCGACGAAACAGGTGAATGCGTAGGCCCAGAAGGCGGATTGGGGGACGCGGGAGAGCGCGATCAGCGCGCGCCGGACGGGATCGGTGTGGGCAAGCGCATGGGCGGAGATGAGGGTGATCGAGATCTGCGCCATGAAGGTGAGCAGCCGTTCCAGGCCGCCGCCCCAATGAACCACCAGTTCCAGCGGCGCCGCCGGCGTCAGTCCCCAGGCCAGGACGAACACAAGGGCGGTCAGCGCGATGGCGAAGACCAGGGGGTCGGGATAGAAGCGCTCGACGAAGACGACGAACGGCCGCGCGACGGCCTGCAGCAGGCGCATTGTGATCTCCCTTTCGGCCCCGGGCTGATCCCGCCAAGCCGGCGGACGGCCCCTGTTTATCACCGGGAGCGGAGGCCGTTCCAGCGGCGCGCCTCGCGCGCCAATGTCTGCCTTATTTTTGAGCAACTTTGGTGCTTCGTTCTTGTACAAATGATTCGTCGGCGCTCGGCAACGGGTCCGCAGAGACCGTGGGCGTTTGTCCCGCCGCCAGGCGATCGACCGATGACGGGACCGAGGGCTTCCGTGGCGAGGAGGCGAGATTGAGGGACAGCCTGGTTACGGACACCATCCCGGAGCCGCCGGACGCCCCGGGGCGCAAGGCCGCGGCCGCGCGGCTCGTCGGCACGGTTCTGCGTCTAACCTGCAATTGGCGTTATGTCGAGGCGGACGTGGCGCTGTCGGGGCAGGGGCTGCGCCTGCCCTTTCGCGTGCTGCTGGAGACCGAAAGGGTGCGCGCGGTGATCAATCTGCGCGGCGCGAACGCGGTCGAGAGCTGGTACCGGGCGGAGCTCGCCGACTGCACGCGCCTCGGCATCGCGCATCACGATGTGAGACTGAGCGCCCGCCGGCTGCCGGAGCGCGAAACCCTGCTCGGGCTGATCGACGCCTTCGACGCGCTGGAGCGGCCGATGCTGATGAAATGCGCGGCCGGCATCGACCGCTCGGTGTTCGCCGCATCCCTCTACCGGCTCCACCGCCAGGACGCCGGCAGCACCGCTCCGGCGCAACGCCGCCGTCTCCAGGCCTCGCGGCAACCCTGGATACGCGCCTTCCCGGCCTTTTATGAGGAAACCGCGCGCGGCCACGGCTTGCGCGACTGGATCGTCGATATTTACTCGGCCCCCGCCTTCGAGACCTTTCTCGCCACGCGCGGCATAGCCTGCGGCTCACGCGTCCGCCGGCGTCCGGCGCTGGCGCTCGAACCGGCGGAATAGGCGGGCGTGGCGGCAACGGGAAAGCCCGCCGCCGATTTGTAATCTCGACCCGAAGATGCCATGGTCGCGGGCAGTGTCGGCCTCATCGTATCCAAGGGTCATTTGGTACTGCTCCGGCACGCGGCCCGAACCCCCAGACAGGGGATTTCTCCATGAAATTGGACGACGACCAGGTCGCCGCCGTGAAGCGGCAGACTGGGGCCGATCTCATCGCAGACGACAATCCGGCAATCGACACGCTGCGCAAGGTGTTCGGCGAACACACCTTTTATCTCGATCAGAACGGCCTCTTGGTTCCCGAACGATCCGATGGCGACTCGGAGGCCGACTCCGTGGCCGAATTCGTCCAGGTCGCGGTTTGGCAGGGCGAGGAGCGAGACGCGCTCCAACCAATTCCGCCGCAAGCGACGGGATATAAATTGACTTTCGGCGAACCGGGCGATTCCGGAACGCAAGGCTGACCCTTGGGGCGCGCGGCGCGCCCACGCCGACACCGCCTTTTCACCTACCGCAGCGCGGCGATGGTGCGGGGCAGATCCCGCATCGCGACTAGCTGCGCGTCGGCGCCCGCCAGCTTCGCGCTCGCGCGCCCATAGCCGAACGTGACATGGACGAACGGAACCGAGGCGGCTCGTGCCGCGGCCAGATCGACCTCTGAGTCGCCGACCATCGCGGCGCGGTCGGGCCCGCTTCCAAGCGCCGCGAGGATCTCGATGAGCGGCCCGGGATCGGGCTTACAGGGCCGGCGCTCGCCACCTCCCACGATCGCGGCGAACCGGTCGGCGACACCCAACGCCTCCAGCACGTAGCGGGCGATGGGTTCGAGCTTGTTGGTACAGACGGCGAGCGTCAGACCATGGGTGAAGAGATCGTCGAGAACGCGGGCCGTGTCGGGATAGAGCTTGGTCTCGACGACGGCATTTT
>CAYVYD010000298.1:0-3363 GCA_964454415.1 uncultured Hyphomicrobiaceae bacterium
GCGGTCCGGCTGATGCCGCGCGCCCCTGCCACCTCGGCGACCTTGTCGCTGAACGCGCGCTCGGCCTTGTACCTCATTGAGGCCTTGGCGTCGGCGGACGTGTAGACCCGCGCCAGGGCAACAGCCCGACCACGAACCCCGCGCCTTATCGATCGATTGAACTGGTAAACAACGCGATGAGTGCCTCAACCCGGGCGAGCGCCTCGGTGCGTTGCAGGCCAGAAACACACTTCGAATGGCATCCGATAAACGGCGTAATGGATGCCTGCCAACCGGCGCCCGTGTATTTGCTGGCGACCATAAGCTCGGCTTCTCCCGCTTCGTGCGGCTTTGTTCTATAGGCGTGGGCTTCGAGCTGCTTCACGCAGTCGACGCTGCGGGCCATGTCGTCGATCGTGCCGCAGATGATCGTTTTGTCGGGCAGGCGCCAGCGGTCCTCGCAAAGCCGTTCGGCGTTCAAGATGCTGAGAAGATTGCGAATGAGGGCCGTGGCGCTTTTCGAAGCCTGCGCACCAACGTCCAAGGTATGGGGTTCACGCAATTGACGTCCTCTCGAAAAACCAAGCAGGCTCTTCCGCGCCTCGCTTTCTTCGATAACGCGAACGGACGTCGAATAAAAGGGAAAAATGTGACTCATAGTCCGTAGACGATAAGTCCACTACAGGTCGCCAATGGCCCGGTGGAAAACTATCGAAACGTGCTGGCCAGGAACATTCGGGCAGGGCGCGAGAAGCTGGCTCTCACGCAAGAGCAGCTCGGCTTCGAGACGGGGCTCGACCGGACCTATATCTCGGGGATAGAGCGTGGCGTGCGCAATCCCTCACTCGATGTGATTGCCAAGATTGCCTTGGCGCTCGAGACAACCCCTTCCGATCTGCTCTCGGCGATGAGCGTATCGGAGCGCTGACCAAGACCGCCGGGGGGCGGTCATTCGCCTCAATTGGGGGCGAGACTCAGTTGCACCCCGAAGGCGATGATCGCAGCCCGAGGGCGGAGAAGAATTCGGCCGCCGGCTTGTCGTTGCGGGTGCTATCCGGAAGCCTTTTTGCGTGAGGGGCTGCCCCGCAGCGCCGATCACCGGCACCGACAGGCTTCTCGCCTAGCATTGGGCAGCGACGCGCGAGGCCGCTACCATCGCGGCATGACCCGCCTCGACCGCATCGCCCGCATCCGCATCGAACTCGACGACAGCGACCCCGCCGTCTGGCGCAGGGTCGAGCTGCCGCTCGCCACCAGCCTGGAGGGACTGCACCAGGTCATCCAGGCGGTGATGCTGTTCGAGAACTGCCACCTCTTCCAGTTCAACGTCGGTGACGAGCGCTACGGCGTCCCGATCCCCGACGACGAATTCTTCTCCCGCATAGCGGACGCCAAGACCATCACGCTTAGTGCCCTGGCCGAGCGCGGCATCGACGCGTTCGCCTACACCTACGACTTCGGCGACGACTGGCGGCACACGATCACGATAGAGACCATCACCCCCGCCGATCCCGCGCTCGATTACCCCCGCCTCCTCGACGGCGCCCGCCGTGCCCCGCCCGAGGACGTCGGCGGCATCCCCGGCTTCGAGGTGTTCCTCGACGCCATGGCCGACCCCCGCCACCCCGAGCACGGGCGCCTCACCGAATGGTATGGCGGCCCGTTCGATCCCGCAGAACTCGATCTACCAGCCATTGATGCCCGCATCGGCAGGCTTGGCCATGAGAACGCGTGGAATGGCTGGTACTATCTCGATCCCAACGGCCGGCACCGACCGGTTTCTAGCAAGCGCGATCCCAACCGCATCCGTCGTCGCCATCCGCCCTCGACAGAGGAGCCGATATGACACGGGACGCCAAACCGCGACTATCGTCCGGATATACCAAGGCTTATCGTGGCGGGGTTATCACGCATACCCGTCCTATCTGGTCTCAGTCTACGGTCCGCCAGCGCACGATATGCCTGACCTCGCAGATTGGCTGGCGGCTCAAGGATTCCAGGACCGCCCGTTCAACCGCTTCTCCAGCAGCCATAATCCGGCGCTCCTCGCCCAAATGCGCGTATGGTAGCTTTTCGTACAGCGCTTCGATCGCGCTAAGCTTTTCCTCGATCACATTGCGCCGGGCATCGTCGAGGCGGGGCGCCCTAAGGTCGGACCGGAACTTCCGCAGTATGGATTCGATTTCAGCTCTTGCCTTGGCGTACCGCTCGCCGACACTGCACATGTCTTCTTCCTCCGACCCATCATATTGCTTGAGGAACTTTTGCGTCTCGCGGCGGCATTCATGGGTAAAGTCCTGCAAGAGGGCCGACTGGACTAAATCAAGGTCATCGACCGGTTCCGGTTCATCAGGTTCATAGGGTAGGGACGTGGTCATCGCCAGGAGCCATTCCGCCACATAGGGTGGTATGAAGTCGTCGTCATCGCCCACCGCATGACCAAACCGAATGTCGGATGATGAGGGTTGGGCACGCGCGGCACGCGGGGTTGATCGTGTTGATCCCGATCGGATCAGGATGTAAGTATGCCCCGGCGAAATGCATCGTTGACCGATGGCAGACTGGGGGATTCGCATCCCATCATGAATGATCAGCCATCAACCCAGCTTTAGAGGGGAGCGAACCAATGACCGGAAAATTGTTGAGGGGGGTTAGCCTGGGGGCGGCAGCGCTGCTGAGCGCCGCCGGGACCGCCCTGGCGCAAACGCAATAACAGATGCCGATGCAAGCCGAAGGCACGGGCATGACGGGCGAATGCATGATGGGTCAAGGCATGATGTGGATCATGGGAATCGGTTCCATTATCCTTCTCGTACTCGTCGCTCTGTCGATCGCGGCGCTGGTCAAATACGTCTTCTTCCGGTGAGCCGGCCGCGGCGCGCCAGTCACCGCTGGCAACAAGGCCATGACGATCGTCATCGAGGATTTCCGCACCAAGCGCGACCTGCAGCAGGCGGCCCAATGGTTCGAAAGGACGGCCCAACAGGGCGAAATGGATGCTCATTCGCGCTTGGCGCGCTAAACGCCACCGCCTTCGGCAAGGGGCCAGAGACGGCGACGGCGGCGCAACGCAGGCTGGCAATCGCCTGGCTGAGCAAGGCGAGCGCCCAGGGCCATGACGAGGCTGAGTCTTATCTCGATCTTCTCGGCAATACCCGGAAGCCGATGTAACGTTGCGTTATATAGTGTCTCAATCCGGCAGCGGAGAAGGTTGCTTCTCACGCAATGGCCAGGATGGTCGTGCAGGCCAAAATCTGGTGAAGGGTTACAATCAATTCAATAATGTTCGCTGGTGGCAGAGGCCGTTCGTCGATCTAGGGTTCGGTCGCGGCCGTGGCCGTCCGTGACGTTTAGCGTGGGCGACCCTGGGGCAGGCGCGGTGGC
>CAYVYD010000299.1:0-3344 GCA_964454415.1 uncultured Hyphomicrobiaceae bacterium
CGCGTCGTCGATGTCGACCGAGCGCTCGGCCGGCATCACGTGATAGGCGGGCGGTGCCGCATAGAAGTCGTTGCCCGCCATCAGCCACCCCGTCTCGATCACGAAGACGGCGCCGTTGGGAACGAAGAGCGCCGCTTCCGAGTCCTCGTCATCCGGGCCGAAGACGGGTGTCAGCCGTCCCTCCCCCCGATCGCTCATCAGCCACGCGGCGGGTTTGCCGAGCGGAGCGACGCTGATGGAGCTCCTAGCATCCGTCTCGAGCACGGCCGCGACCGTCGCGTCGATATCGGCACTGGTCCGCAGCGGAGTGGTCGGCTGCAGCAACGCCACATGGCTGAAGGTCTGGCCCTCCTCGCCGATCACCTCAATCACGTGCCGCAGCACGTCGGCACTCGGCGTTTCGTCCCGCGCCAGGCTTTCGGGGCGCGGTTGGGCTTCGATGCCGTCGATGCCGCGCGCCAAAGCGAACACGCGTTCGTCGTCGCTCGAAAGCACGATCCGGTCGAGCGATTTCGCGGTCAGCGCCTGCTCGATGGTCCACAGCACCAACGGCTTGCCCATCAGCGGTTTGACGTTCTTGCCGGGCAGCCGCCGCGAATTGCGCCGCGCGACGATGACGCCCAGGACCCGCGTCACTTGATTCCGCCTATCCGTCGAGATCGAGCTGGGCCTTCTCGAGGTCGTTCAGACGCCCCACGTCGATCCAATATTCGTGAATGGGAAAGGCCGATATGCGCTGCCCCGCCTCGATCGCCTCGCGCAGCACGTCGGGCATGTCGCAGCGCTCGCCCTTGACGCGGATGCGCTCGACCAAGTCGGGACCCAAGCAATAGATCCCGGCATTGACGAGAACGTCCACCGTCGGCTTCTCGGAGATGGCGGCGACGCTCTGGCCATCGAGCTCCATGACGCCGAAGGGGATCTCGAAATGGTAGGAGCGCGCGCAGATGGTGGCATCGGCACCGCTTTCCATATGGAAGTCGAGCAGATGCTGGAAGTTCATCTCGGTCAGCACGTCGCCATTGATCACCAGCACCGGGTGGTTGGGGCGGCGGGAGATGAGGGCCAGCGGACCAGCGGTCCCGAGCGGCTCGGTCTCCGCCACATAGTCGATCGAGACACCCCAGCGCTTGCCGTCGCCAAAATGGGCGCGGATCTGGTCGCCGCGGTAACCGAGAGAAAAGCAGAAATGGCGGAAGCCGGCGGCGATGAAGCCCTCCAAAATGCGCTGCAGAATCGGCTTGCCGGCGACCCAGAGCATGGGCTTGGGCTGCGACTCGGTGAGTGGCATGAGCCGCGTGCCAAGCCCGCCCGCCAACACGAAGACCAGGTTCTCGTGGCTGGTCGGTTCGGTGAAATCGCTTTCGTCGACGAGCCCGACGACGCGGCCCTCGCCGTCGAGCAGCGGCAATTGACGGCGGTAGGTCTGCGCCATCAGCTTGGAGAATGTTGCGGGATCGTCGTCCGCCTGAGCGGTAACCGGTGACGCGTTCATCACCTCGCGGACGGGCGTGTCGAGCCCCAGTCCTTTCAAGAATCCGCGGCGGATATCGCCGTCGGTGATGGTGCCGAGCAAACGGTGCGCGCCGTCGACCACGAGCGCGATCTTGACCTCGCTCGCCTCGATCGCCGCGATCGCCGCGCCGACGGTGGCCTCGGGGTCCAACAGGTTGGTCTTCAAGTCACGCATGGGAGAAGGAGAGATGAGGACCGGCCTAACCCCGGTCGTTTTCCAGCACAATCAGCTCGTCGGCGTCGAAGTCGCGCGGGGCGCGGCGCCCAAGCACCTGCCAGTAGCGCATCGGCGAGAGCCCCGTGCCTGGCCGCTTCGCGCCCACATTGGTCTCGTCGAACGCCTCGCCCCTCTTGATCGGCCGCAGCGCCACCAGCGAGCGGCGCGCCACCGCCATGGTCGCCACCTCCGAGGGTTGGGGCCGTTTGTCGCTTGTGCCGAGCGCTGCCTCCAGCGCGCGGATATTGGCTACGAGCTCGGCGAACTCGTCCGGCTCCAATGACGCGGCGTGATCGGGGCCGGCCATCGCCTTGTCGAGGGTCAGGTGTTTCTCGATGACGACGGCGCCCAGGGCCACCGCGCCCAGCGCGGCGGCGTGGCCCGGCGTGTGGTCGGATAGGCCGATGGGGAGCGAGAACCGCGCCGCCATTTCAGGAACGACCTTGAGATTGACCTCCTCGAAGGCCGCCGGATAGTCGCTCGTGCAGTGGAGCAGCGTGACCTTGTCGCGCGATATCCTCAAGTCGTCCGCAACCATCGGTCTCTCCGTATTGGGTGACCCCTCGCCGCCGGAAAAGCCATGCGCCAGGACGCCGAGCGCGGCCTCGACCTCGTCAAAGGTGCTCATGCCGGTCGAGAGGATGAGGGGCAGACCGAGGCGCGCAAGGTGAAGCAGGAAGGGCGCGTTGGTGATCTCGCCCGAGGGAACCTTGATGCGGGCCACACCGATTTCACCTGCCAGGAAGTCCGCCGCGGTCTCGTCGAAGGGCGTTGCGAGAAACTCGATGCCGCGCTCGCCGCAACGCGCCTTCAGCGCGTGGTGGTCCTGCCGCGACAGCTCCAGGCGTTTCAGCATCTCGAGCTGACTTTCGCCCTCACCGGTGCGCCGCGATTGATAGTCCGCCTTTGCCGCCGTTGGGGTGACCACCGATTCGGCGCGAAAGGTCTGGAACTTTACGGCATCCGCGCCGCAGTCGGCCGCCGCCTCCACGAGCCGCCTCGCAATGCCGAGGTCGCCATTGTGGTTGACCCCCGCCTCCGCGATCACGAAGACGGGGTCCGCCTTCCGATCATTGGTCTTAGACATTGCGTTTTCGCTGATCCCGCCGCTTGCCCGCGCCGCCCTTTATCAGGATGCCGTCGAGCTCGACGTTGCGCAGCACCTCGGCGATGCGCGCCGAGGCGCCCGCCTCGCCATAGGGCGTCTCGCGCCGCGCGGCGACCCCTTGGAACTTCGGGCTCAGCGCGGTTTCGATCGCGGCCTCGATCGAGGCCGCGTCCTCGTCGCAGTCGATCACCGAGGGCGCCCTCAGGCGCCCCTCCTGGCGCATGCCGATATTCACGCTCGCCGTTCCCAACGCCGGCGCCTCGAGCAAGCCGCTGGAGGAGTTGCCGATACAGACATCGGCCAATTGGAGCGCGCTCAGATAGCGCTGCTGACCAAGCGATTCGACGTAATGGGCCCGGGCCGCGTGATCCTTCACGAAGCGCTCGATGCGCCCGGCAATGCGGCGCCCAAAGGCGTCCGCATTGGTGCCGGTGAACAGGATCGCGGCGTCCTCGAACCCTGTCTCTTATACACATCTCCGAGCCCACGAGACTAGGCATGATC
>CAYVYD010000300.1:0-3326 GCA_964454415.1 uncultured Hyphomicrobiaceae bacterium
AGGGCTTCGGGACGAAGAAGATCTACACCCTCGACGGCGCCCGCGGCGTCATCCAGATGCGCTCCGACGACATGATCGACAACCTGCCGATCTAGGCCGTTAACCCGCCGCCTCTGGGTCCCGGCTCTCGCTCGGCCCGGCCGGGATGACAAAGAGAACGCGGCCCGCGCCGGGAGCTTGATCGAGACGGCGGCGGTCCACTGGGGTGGAGGCGGCGGCCGGCGGGGTCCAGCCCGGACCGCCCGATTGGATGCCCTGAACAAATCCGGGCATGACGCCCTCCCTCGTCGACTTCTTCGTCACCGCCGGGCTTGCCCCGGCGGTCCAATTGGGCGGCGCGGCAGGCGCGGCAGCCGGTCTCCTAACGGCCCTATTGGATGCCCGGGACCAGCCCGGGCATGACGAGAAAAAAGCTCGGGCGCCGGGGCGTCCAGTCCGACCCCCCCTTCGTCACCGCCGGGCTTGTCCCGGCGGTCCACTGGGGTGGAGGCGGCGGGCGGCGGGGTCCAGCCCGGACCGCCCGATTGGATGCCCTTAACAAGTCCGGGCATGAGGAATGGCAGAAAATGCCTGTCCGCGCGCCCTATCCGGCGAGCCGCGCGATCATCAAGACCGGCGACACGCAGCCCTTCTCGATATTGGCGAGGATGTTCTCGAATTTGGGCCGCGCGCTCTCGCCCATCACCAGGTGCAGCCCCAAGGGCGGCGGTCCGTCCTGGGCCTGGGCCAGCCGCTCGTGGAAATAGTCGAGCGCGAATTGGCGGCGATCCTCCTCGTGCTCGACCGCGAAGCCGGCCGCTCCCAGCAGCTCCCGCATCTCCGCGACGCTCACGAGCCGGCTGGTCGCCGCCGTTTCCGCCCACGGCACCGGATAGGCGAAGGGGGCGGCGTCGCTTCCCATGATGTCGTAAACGCAGAACAGCCTGCCGGGCTCGATCACGCGGGCGACCTCGCCGTAAAACCGCTCCCGGTCGGGAATGTTCATCGCCACGTGGATGGTGACGGCGGCGTCGAAGCTCGCCGCCTCGAAGGGCAGGTCGAGCGCGCTTCCCACCTGGTAGTCGACCCGGCCGTGGAGCCGGGTCAGCTTGGCCAGCGCGCGGGCGGTCGCGACATATTCGGGTGTCAAGTCGATGCCCGTGACCCGGCAGCCGAACCGCTCGGCCATGTAGCGCGCGGCACCGCCGATGCCGCAGCCGATATCGAGCACCCGGTCGCCGGGTCCAAGGCCGAGGCGGGCGACGGCGTGAATGGTGGCCGGACGGCCGCCGACGTGGAATTCGTCGACCGGCGCCAGGTCCTCGGCTGTCAGGGAGGAGGGGTCGACGCCGCCGGCTTCCAGCGCGGCGTGAATGCGCTCGAGCAGGCCGGTGGCGCCGTAGTGACGCGCGACTTCGTGTTCCAACGACTCGTTCATGAGCTCTCCTTGCCCTTGGCCGGCGGCCGACCGGCCACCCGCGACGCGAAGGTAGCGAACCGGCCTTGAAAAATCCACGCCGACCGGGATTGCCGCACCGGCCGGCACGGCCCAGATATAACGGCGGGGAGAACAATCGAGGAGGCATCAATGGCTATAAGAACCGCCGCCGCCGCGCTCGCCATGATGGCCGCCGCGGCTGCAGGTCCGACCGGCGATTATGCCCGCGCCGGCGAGGCCGGGGGCGGCGACATCGTGACCGTGCGCGCTGTCGGCGAGGCAGAGGCCACGAAGCAAGGCCTCTCGCGCTTCCACGGCATCTCGGGCAAGACGGCCGGCGCGCGCGCGATCTCGCTTCACATGGTGCGGATCCCGCCCGGCGGCGCCGCCAAGGCGCACATCCACAAGGGCTACGAGACCGCGATCTATCTGCTCAAGGGACGCGTCGAGACGCGCTACGGCGCAGGGCTCAAGAAACGCGTGGTCAACGAGGCGGGCGACTTCATCTACATACCCTCCGACGTGCCGCACCAGCCCTTCAATCTGAGCGAGACTAAATGGGCCGAGGCGATCGTCGCCCGCACCGATCCCAACGAGCAGGAGAGCGTCGTGCCCTACCCGGCCGGCGGGGGAGAGACGGCGCGGTGAGGGAGGACGGATTCGGCCTGATTTTCCGCGGTCCGGTGCCGCGCCATTCGCTCATGGTGGCGATCGTGGTCGGCACGCTCCGCAACCTGATCAATCAGGGCGAGCGGCTTTTCACCGTCGAGTTCGACGCCGTCAAGGCCGCGCTCACCCATGCGGTGCCGTTCTTCGCGCGAGCTATGGCGCCCATGTCGGGTCCAGATCGAGGCGATGACCGCCACCGGCATTTAACTTAAGCCCAAATTTTTCCGCTCTAGGTGACGCTTTCGGAATAGGCTAATATAAACGTCGGCATGTATGCGGAACTCCTGCCGCAGGGTTTCGCCGCCGGGGACCGTGACCACGGGAGCGACGATGCCAAGGGGACTATTCTGGGTTGCGTGCGCGCTAGCCGCGCTGATCGGGTACGTTTCGGCCGCCGCCGCGGCGCCCTTGCAGCCAGCCGACGACGGGGGCACGGCGAACGCCGACGCCCTTCGCCTCGCCCAGGGCTATTTCTTCTACGACCGCTATGACAGGCGGCGCCACCGCTATCAGCGCCCGCGCGCCTACCGCCCACGCCCCAAGCCCGAACCGGCGCCGGTGCTCTGGAAGACCGAGGAGGGGAACGAGGATCCGATCCAACTCATCGTCTCGCTGCCCGACCAGACGATGAGGGTCTACAAGGGGACCGAGCTCGTCGCCACCTCGCGCGTCTCCTCGGGCATGCCGGGCTACCGAACGCCGGCGGGCGTGTTCTCGATCCTGGAGAAGAAGCGCTACCATTACTCGAACATCTATGGCGGCGCGCCGATGCCCTACATGCAGCGCCTGACCTGGTCGGGCGTCGCGCTCCACGCCTCGGGCAGCGTTCCGGGCTATCCCGCCTCCCATGGCTGCGTCCGGCTGCCGCCGAGCTTCGCCCGCCAGCTCTTCCCCTTCACCCACAATGGCGCGCATGTGATCGTCGCCAACGAAGCGGTGACGCCCGAGCAATTTTCCCATCCCGCCCTGTTCCAGCCCGTGGGCCCCGAGCCCGAGGAGACACCCGAACCCGTGGCGGCCGCGGCCGAGACCACCCAATCGACCGACGCCGGGGCGGGCGCGGCCAAGGAAGAGCAGAGCTGGTTCGACTGGATCATGGGCGGCGCCACGGCCAAGGCGGAGGCCGAGACCAAGGTGGCCGAGGCCGAGCCCTCGGGTGACGGCGACACGTCGAGCAACGCGGGCGAGACGTCCGCCGAGACGGCGGCCGATTCCGAGCCCGCCCACCTCGCCCAACCGC
>CAYVYD010000301.1:0-3322 GCA_964454415.1 uncultured Hyphomicrobiaceae bacterium
TCAGCGTTTCTTGCGCTTGGCCCACAGATCGGGGCGGCGCTTTTTGGTGATCGCTTCGGCCTGCTCGCGCCGCCAGCGCGCGATCGCGGCGTGGTCGCCGGAGAGCAGGATCTCGGGGATCTCGCGCCCCTCCCATTCGCGCGGGCGGGTGTAGTGCGGGTACTCCAGCAGATGCTCGTCGAAGCTCTCCTCGGCGAGGGAGGCTTCCGCCCCCAGCGCGCCCGGCAGCAGCCGCACCGCCGCCTCGATCAGCGCCATCGCCGCGACCTCGCCGCCCGCCAGCACGAAGTCGCCGAGCGAGATTTCCTCGAGCCCGCGGCCCTCGATCACCCGCTCGTCCAGCCCCTCGAAGCGGCAGCAGAGCAGCAGCGCGCCGGGACCCTCCGCCAGCGCCTTGACGCGGGCCTGATCGAGCTGCGCGCCGCGGGGGGAGAGGTAAATGGCCCGCAGGTCGGGCGCATCGGCACGCGCCGCGTCCAGCGCCGCCGCGGCCACGTCGGCCCGCATCACCATGCCGGCGCCGCCGCCGGCGGGCGTGTCGTCCACCTGGCGGTGCTTGCCGGGGGCTGCGCCGCGGATGTCGATCACCTCGAGCGCCCATAGCCCCTCGGCTAGCGCCTTGCCGGTCAGGCTCGCGCCCAACGGGCCCGGGAACATCTCGGGATAAAGGGTGAGAATCGTGGCCGACCAGGGTTCGGTCATGGGGTTACATTAGCACCGGCGGCGCGGCGGCCGGGATCGGTCTTCGACATTAGTCCTCGATCAGGCCCCCGGGCGGGTCGATGACGATCCGGCCCGATTGCACGTCGATTTCGGGAACGCTCGCCTTGCTGAACGGCACCAACAGGCTTCCCTTGCCGCCTTGACGCGCGATCTCCAGCAGGTCGCCGGCGCCGAAATTCTGCACCGCCGTCACGCGGCCCAAGGGCGCGCCCTTCAAATCCACCGCCTCGAGGCCGACGAGGTCGGCGTGGTACCATTCCTCCTCGTCCGGCTCGGGGAGCTTGGCGCGCGCCACGTAGAGCCGCGTGCCCTTGAGCGCCTCGGCCGCGTTGCGGTCGCCGACGCCCTCGAGGCGGGCGATGCTGTCGTTCTTGCCGGGCCGCAGCGAGACGATCTCGAAGCGGCGGCCGTCCTCGTCCTCGAGCGGGCCGTAGGCGGCGACGTCGCCGGGCTCGGCGGTGAAGGTCTTGAGCCGCACCTCGCCCGCCGTCCCGTGCGCGCCGGCGATCTGGCCCAGGCAGACGCGCCCGGGCGCGGTGGACCGCTTGGCCTGCATGGGGCGCGCGCTTATCCCGCCGCTTCCTCCTTCTTGTCCTCCTCGCCCCCGTCGCCGCCTTCGGCTTCCGCGGGGGCCTCCTCCGCCGCTTCGGGCGCCGCTTCCTCAGTGGGCGTCGCCGGTTCCGCCGGGGCTTCCTCGGCCGGAGCCACTTCGGCCGGAGCCTCGGCCGCGGCCTTGGCCTCCTCGGCGGCGCGGGCCGCCTCCTCCTCGCGCTCCTGGCGCTTCTTGCCGGGCAGCGCCTTTTGCGGGTTGTCGCGCGACTCGCGCTTCAGGATGCCGGCGGCGTCGAGGAAGCGGTGCACCCGGTCGGTCGGGCGCGCGCCCACCAACAGCCAGTGCTTGACGCGGTCCTCCTTCAACACCACGCGGCTGGCGTGTTCCTTGGGGAGCAACGGATCGTGAGTGCCGACGATCTCGATGAAGCGGCCGTCGCGGGGCGAGCGCGAATCCGCCACCACGATCCGGTAATGCGGACGTTTCTTGGCGCCGCAGCGGGCGAGTCTGATCTTCAAAGCCATGGGTTTCTCATCCTTGCGAGTGGATTTGCGTCTGTCTGAAATCTCTTATGCGCCAGATCACTTCTTGTGCTTGCCCTTGGCGCGCTTGGTCTGGGGCAGGCCCGGCAGGCCGCCGGGCGGCGCGCCCGGCAAGCCGGGAAGACCGCCCGGGAAGGCGCCCGGCGGCAGCTCCGGGAGCTTGTCGGAGAGCGCCCCCTCCTCCAGCGCCTCGGCCGGGACCTCCGGCGCGCCGCCGCCGCCGAACAGCGCGGCCAAGCCCCCCTTGCCCTTGCCCATGCGCTTCATCATGTCGGCCATCTGCCGGTGCATCTTCAGGAGCTTGTTGATGTCCTGGACGCTGGTGCCCGAGCCCGCCGTCACCCGGCGCTTGCGCGAGGCGTTCATCACCTTGGGGTGACGGCGTTCCTGCGCCGTCATCGAGGAGATGATCGCCTGCTGGCGCTTGACGAAGGTGTCGTCCAGATTGGCCTCGTCGATCTGCTTCTTGGCCTTGGCGATGCCCGGCAGCATGCCGAGCACGCCGCCGATGCCGCCCAGCTTCTTCATCTGGTCGAACTGGTTGGAGAGATCCTCCAGGTCGAAGGCGCCCTTGCGCATCTTCCTGGCGATCTTCTCCGCCTTCTCCTGGTCGAGCGTCTCCGCCGCCCTCTCGACCAGGCTCACCACGTCGCCCATGCCGAGGATGCGGTTGGCGACGCGGTCGGGGTGGAACTCCTCCAGCGCCTCCAGCTTCTCGCCGGTGCCGATCAGCTTGATGGGCTTGCCGGTGACGGCGCGCATCGAGAGCGCCGCGCCGCCGCGCCCGTCGCCCTCGATGCGGGTGAGCACGATGCCGGAGAGCCCGATTCGCTCGTCGAAGGAGCGCGCCAGGTTGACCGCGTCCTGACCGGTCAGCGCGTCGGCGACCAGCAGCGTCTCGTGCGGCTTGGCGATGTCGCGGATCGCCTCGGTCTCGGCCATCAGCTCCTCGTCGATGTGGAGCCGGCCGGCGGTGTCCAGCAGCACCACGTCATAACCGCCCTTGGCGGCCTCCTTGATGGCGCGCTTGGCGATGGCGACTGGGTCCTCGCCCTCGACGATGGGAAGCGTGTCGACGCCCGCCTGCTCGCCCAGCACCCGGAGCTGCTCCTGGGCTGCCGGGCGGCGGGTATCGAGCGAGGCCATTAGGGATTTGCGCTTGTCGCGGCTCCTGAGGCGGAGCGCGATCTTGGCGCAGGTCGTCGTCTTGCCCGAGCCCTGCAGGCCCACCAGCAGGATCGGCACCGGCGCCTTGGCGGCGAGGTCGATCGGCTTGGCGTCGGCGCCGAGCATGGCGACCAGCTCGTCATGGACGATCTTGACCACCTGCTGGCCGGGCGTCACCGACTTCAGCACCTCATGGCCGACCGCCTGCTCGCTCACCTTCTCGACGAAGCCGCGCACCACCTCGAGCGCCACGTCGGCCTCCAGCAGCGCGCGGCGCACCTCGCGCATGGCCGCCGCCACGTCGGCCTCGGAGAGCGCGCCGCGTCCGGTGAGCTTG
>CAYVYD010000302.1:0-3315 GCA_964454415.1 uncultured Hyphomicrobiaceae bacterium
CAGAACGACATCCTCAAGGAGTTCATGGTCCGCAACACCTACATCTACCCGCCCGGACCCTCGATGCGGATCGTCTCCGATATCTTCTCCTACGCCTCCGAGCACATGCCGCGCTTCAACTCGATCTCGATCTCCGGCTACCACATGCAGGAGGCGGGCGCGACGGCGGACCTGGAGCTCGCCTATACGCTCGCCGACGGCGTCGAATACGCCCGCGCCGGCCTCGAGGCCGGCCTCGGCATCGACCGGTTCGCGCCGCGCCTTTCCTTCTTCTGGGCGATCGGCATGAACTTCTTCATGGAGATCGCCAAGATGCGCGCCGCGCGCCTGCTCTGGGCGCGGTTGATGAGCGGGTTCGCGCCCGATGACCCGCGCTCGCTCATCCTGCGCACCCATTGCCAGACCAGCGGCTGGAGCCTCACCGCCCAGGACGTCTTCAACAACGTCGCGCGCACCTGCATCGAGGCGATGGCCGCCACCCAAGGCCACACCCAGTCGCTCCACACCAACGCCCTCGACGAGGCACTCGCCCTTCCCACCGACTTCTCCGCCCGCATCGCCCGCAACACGCAGCTTTTCCTGGCCGTCGAGACCGGCACCTGCCGGGTGATCGACCCCTGGGGCGGCAGCTACTACGTCGAGCGCCTGACCCACGATCTCGCCCAACGCGCCATGGAGCACATCGGCGAGGTGGAGAAGCTGGGCGGCATGACACGCGCGATCGAGGCCGGGCTGCCGAAGCTGCGCATCGAGGAGGCCGCGGCCCGCGCCCAGGGCCGGATCGATTCCGGCGCCCAGACGATCGTCGGCGTCAACAAGTACCGCGCGGGCGGGGACGCCGAGATCGAGATCCTCAAGGTCGACAACCAGGCGGTCCGCGGCCGGCAGCTCGAGAAGCTTGAGAAGCTGCGCGCCGAACGCGATCGTGAAGCGGTCCAGGCCGCCCTTGACGGCTTGACCAAATGCGCCGAAACAGGCAAGGGCAACCTGCTCGAGATGAGCGTCCGGGCAGCCCGGGCGCATGCCACCGTGGGCGAGATTTCCACCGCCATGGAGAAGGTCTTCGGCCGCCACCGGGCCGAGATCCGCGCCATTTCGGGCGTCTACAAGCGGGAGGTCGGCGTGGAGAGCGACGCGGTCAGGAAGGTGGCCGAGCTGATCGAGGCCTTCGAGGCCCATGAGGGCCGCCGCCCTCGCATCCTGGTCGCCAAGATGGGCCAGGACGGCCACGACCGCGGCCAGAAGGTGATCGCCTCGGCCTTCGCCGATTTGGGCTTCGACGTCGACATCGGCGCGCTCTTCCAGACGCCCCGGGAGGCCGCCCGCCAGGCGGTCGAGAACGACGTCCACGTCGTCGGCGTCTCTTCGCTCGCCGCCGGCCACCTGACGCTGGTGCCGGAACTGAAGAATGCGCTCGAGGCCGAGGGCCGCGGCGACATCATGATCGTGGTTGGCGGCGTCATCCCGCCCGGCGACCACGCGGCGCTGGAGAAGGCCGGCGCCAGGGCGATCTTCGGCCCCGGCACGGTGATCCCGGAGGCGGCCAAGGATTTGCTGGAGAAGCTTTCCGCCCAACTCGGCTTCGGCCCCAAGCAGGCGGCGGAGTGACCGGATGAAGTCCGCGCTCTTCGTCCTCGCCTGCCTCGGCGCGCTGGCGGCGGGCCTCTTCGTCTCCTCCCGCGCCGTCCTGGTCTGGGCGGGGCCCTTGGAGGAGACCGCCATCGGCGCCAAGACCTTTCAATGCACCTACTTCACCGGCGCCGGGATCATCACCCGCACCTACGTCAACGACCCCAGCGGCCTCGTCGGGCGCGACACCTGTCCGCGGTTTTTGGCGTTGTAGACCCAGCCATCATTGCTGCGCCTCTCGCCTCCATCAATTCCGTCCTAGGACAGGCCGCGCTCGCCCCCCGCGTCACCCCTCCTCCGGCCCCTTGCGCTCGCACGGGACCGCGCCGCCCGCGAAATCGAGGACGCAACCATCCTCGAGCAGGTGGCGCAGCGCCGCGCGTCCCCGGTGCAGCAGCACCCGCGAATTGGCTTCCGTGATGGAAAGCCGCCTCGCGGTCTCGGCGTGGTTGAGGCCGATCAGGTCGTGCAGCGCCACCACCCGGCGCTGCGGCGCGGGCAGCCGGTCGACGAATTCGGCGACGCAGACTTGCATTTCCCGCTCGAGCAGCGCCGCGAGCGGTCCGGGCGCCGCGTCGGCGATGGCCTCGGCCTGCTCCTCGCCCGCCGTCCGTTGCCCCGCGCGCGCCGCCTTGCGCGCCCAATCCCGCGCCAGATTGATGGCGATGGCCGCGAGCCACGGACGGAGTTTCTCGGCCTCCCGTGGACCGCCGCTGGCGAGCGCCTTCAGAAACGTCTCTTGCGCCAGGTCTTGCGCCAGCGCGGGATCGCCGGTGAGCCGCCTGAGCAGACCCGTCAGCCACCGGCGGTGCCGCGCGAGCGCGCCCGCTTCCGCCGGCGGCGCCTCACCCGCCACAGCCGCAGCCTTGCGCTTTGCCCTCGTCCGCGCGTTCACCGGTGATCACCTCGCCCACGTAACCCTTGGTCTTGGCCGCGGCGCCGCGGGCGACCATCAGCCCCACCTCGGCCGCCGCCAGCGCCTGGTCCTCGGTGATACCCGCCGCCCGGCCCTCGCGCCAATGGAATTCGAGGCAGGGGCGGCAATTGACCGCCGCCGAGGCGCCGATCGCGATGAGTTCCTTGCTGTGATCGTCCATGGGTTCTTCTCCTTTGGGTGAGTGGTCTTTGATGGAGACGTTTCGCCCGCCGGAAACGTTACGCCCGCGCGCGTTTCGGCATGAAAATTCGTTGAAAAACCCGGCGGCCGGCCACCGGCCCGCCGCCATGCCGCTTTATCCACAGCTTTCCACAAAAAAAGCGGGCGCGGGCGCATTTGCCGATTGCAACGGGCGGGCGATGGCGACAGAATTATGACACGCGATGAGCGATCTTCGGATCGGTTATCGCGTAGCGGGATGCCTTCGGGCGTCCGGCGAGAGAGGCGTCAGGATGCGTTCTTCGGGACGCGATGCAAAGACTCCGCGTCTGAGCACCTGACGCCTTTTCTTCGCGCCGATTCCAAAAATTTGTCTGTCGTCCAGCCAACGGTGCCCAGTCCTCGTCCCCAGTGAGGGGGGCTCCCGTGGTCTGACCCAAACGGATGGATTGCATCCGTTTGGATAAGTCAGCCCACGACTATTGATCTGGCGGGGCGTTTTACCAGACGGACGGACCCGTCCGTCTGGATCGCACCGCCTGGTCTGACCCAAACGGATGGATTGCATCCGTTTGGATAAGTCAGCCCAC
>CAYVYD010000303.1:0-3312 GCA_964454415.1 uncultured Hyphomicrobiaceae bacterium
GGAACCCTTCATGGGTATTTTCAGGCCCTTGGTTCTCGCCTCGGGAGGAGGAAGGCAAGAGAAGGGTTCCTGGGAAATACGAGAGGGTGCGCCTGCGCCCTCCGGGACTGTCCCGGCGCTCGCGTTCCGGAGACTTTTTAGCACAAGTCAATGCATATTAAAAACAAAATATATAAGAAAATGCATATGACATATCCCGCCGCGCGCTCCGAGCGCGGCGGGCGGATCGAGGGTCGGATCGGGCGCGGAGCCGGGCGCTACCGGCGCGCCCCGGCGCGGCCGATCACTGGCTGTAGACGACCTCGAAGCCCTCGAATTGCGGATGTCCGAGGGTGACGGGATCGGATTTGTTGCCGGCGTTCGCGTGCGCCTTGCGGAAGGCGTCCGACTTGGTCCATGCATCGAAGTGGTCGTAGCTGTCCCACAGCGTATGGGAGGAATAGAGGATGTAGTCCTCGTGCTCGGGACCCTTGAGCAGGTGGAACTCCCGGTAGCCCGGCATCCCGTGCAAATAGCTGTCGCGCTCGCGCCACATGCGCTCGAAATCCTCGCCCCTGTCCTTCTTCACCTTGAATCTATTCATCGCGATATACATTCGGCATTCCACCCTTGGCTTGTTGAGGCTCAGTTGTTCACAGCGCCGCTCAGGCGGCAGCGGTGATTTTGATAGGTCTCCAATTGGCCGGCGATGATTTCGCCGTCATCGTTCCGGCCGAGGTAAATCTTGAACATGCACCCGCCGGTCTCGTTGTAAAACTGGACGGAATGGGTCTGCTTGTCGAACAGCAGGCGGGAGACGAAGCTGATGCTGGCGCAGTTGCCGGCCTTGAGGTGCCCGCCGATCGGTTTGCCGTGCAGATTGTAGTAACCGCGGGCCATGGAGCCTTCGGGCAGCGGTCCGCGCGCTTCCAGGATCACGTCGTCGGTGTGGACGATGAGGGTGATGTCGCCCCAATGGGAAATCTCGCCCATCACCTCCTCGAAGCGGTCGCCGGGGATGGTGACGGCCTGGCCCTCGGGCAGGCAGGCGATCACGTCGGCCGGCGAAACGCTGTGCTCCTTGGCGAGCGCCTCGATGACGGCGCCCGGCCCCAGCACGCGGGTCAGCCCAGCCTGACCCGCGTGCTGGGGCCGTTCGCGGGCAACCTCGAGCGCTTGGGCATCACCTTGAAATACGCCCCCATGGACGCGGTCGCCGCGTCGAAGAAGATGATGGGCCACGATTTCGACATGACGGTCATCTCGCGCTGGGAGCCGAGCCTGGTTCCCGGCACCGGCGAGAGCCTGTTGTGGGGCAGCGCGCTCGCCGACCGCAAGCCGAGCTACGCGCTCGCCGACGTCAAGGATCGGGGCCTCGACGCCGCCATCGCGGCGATGGGCGGCGCGCGGACCATGGCTGCGCTGGTGCCCGCCGCGCACGCCTTCGACCGGATCATGCGCTGGCAGCACTACGCGGTGCCGCTGTGGCGCTCGAACGAGATCTGGCTCGCCCATTGGGACAGCGTCGAGGGACCGGACCTCAAGGGCGTGCTCGATCCCACTTTCGTCGATCTGTGGTGGTCGGCCTCCGACGCGCTGTCGATTAGGCAGGCCAAGCCCTGAGCAATTTCGGGAGTAGCGAGCATGACCACGAGATCGCATGAGGGGGCGGAGGCATGATCTAGCTTGGTTCCACATACGCCCTGATCGGGCCGGTCGGCGTGGTGCTGGTGGGACTCTCGGTGTTCTCGCTGACGCTGATCATCGCCAAGATACTGGCCTTCGTGACGGCGCGGATAGGCCGCGCGCCGATGATCGCCGAGGCGCTCGAGCGGATCGACAAGGGCGATTTCAACGGCGCCCGGAAGGCGATCGGCCACTGCCGTCACCCAATCTCGCAGATGATCGACGCCGGCGCCGAAATGGCCGAGAGCGGCCGCTCGCCGGCGCAGATCCGGGCCGCCCTGCAGGCGCTCGCCCAGTCCCGCTTCGCCGAGCTCGAGCGCCACAACCGGATGCTGGAGCTGATCGGCCTGGTGGCGCCGCTGCTCGGCCTGCTGGGCACGATCCTCGGCATGATCAAGGCATTCCAGGCGTTGCAGAGCGCGAGCTCCCAGGTGGACCCGGCGGTGCTGGCGGGAGGCATTTGGGAGGCGCTGCTGACCACCGCGCTCGGGCTCGCCGTGGCGATCCCGGCGATCATCGCCTTCAATCTCGCCGAAAACCGGATCGAGGCCCCGCGCCAGCAGACCTCCGCCTCGCTGGCGCGCTTGTTCGCCGGGCTGGAGACCTCGGGGCGGGCCTGATGGCGTCTACGTGAGCACCATTGAGCACCGTCGAGCACGAAGTGAGCACAAGAGTACAATAGAGAATAGCGATTCAGGCGCAATCGCCTGATAAAACAGGGATTTCAAAATATTCCTTGCGCGACATACCATCTGAGTTGCAAAATATCTTGCAGCTCGACCCTTGAGTATGCATGAAATGTGGGCCTAACGGGACGAGAGTATATATCTAAATCATTGATAAATAATAGTTTTTGTGTTTTAATTGAGATAATCGAGGGTCGATGACGGCCTCCACCCCCGTTCATGACTGCCCCAAGAGATACAGAGGGGCCGGAGGTCCAAACTCCGGCCCCGCCATTTAAGAAAGGTAGTTGGGAGATGGTACAGAAACGACTGACGTCAAAAATCAAGGAAAACCAGCAGAAACTTCGGGCTAGGTTATGGCCAGAGTTGGACCAATCGAGACTCTGGCACCGCAAGGCGAAAAAGGGCTTCATTACAATCCCGCGCCCCATGCCTTTGATTATGGAAATCATGAATAATATGGCGAACGGCAAACCGCCCGCGGCGGCTTATTTAGAACTCTGGTGCCGCAGCTTTGACGAGGGTTTCATAACACTCAGCAAACAGGAGGAAATTGCCTTTGCCTCCGGCTACGGTGGTCAAAGAGGTGTTTCGACGTGGCGGCAACGCATGAAAAGTCTGCAAGAGCTAGGGTTTATCGACTTAAAACCCGGACCAAGCGGACCACTAAGCTACGCCCTGCTTTGGAATCCTTACCTCGTAATAAGGGAACACCGGCAGCAGGGCACGCCCGGACTTCGCGAGGACCTTTACAACGCACTGATGGCGCGGGCTTATGAAATTGGGGCAGACGATTTTGAGGAGATAGGCTCCGCCGCCTGAGAAAATCGTGCCAACAAGATTCAAGGATGAACAGGAGGCCCGTTATGATTGGTCTCCAGTGGGCTTGAGGGCCCGCCCCCTCCGGCCTACAGCGCGTCGAGGGGAATCTTGAGATAGGAGACGCCGTTCTCCTCCGGCG
>CAYVYD010000304.1:0-1463 GCA_964454415.1 uncultured Hyphomicrobiaceae bacterium
CGCTGACGCCGCGCGAGGAGCGGGTGCTGCGCATGCGCTTCGGCATCGGCATGAACACCGACCACACGCTTGAGGAGGTGGGCCAGCAATTCTCGGTCACCCGCGAGCGCATCCGCCAGATCGAGGCCAAGGCGCTCAGGAAGCTGAAGCACCCGAGCCGCTCGCGGAAGCTGCGGAGCTTCCTGGACAACTGATTTTTCAGGCTTCCCGGCCGCGCCCGCGGCGCTGCTTGCCTCTCGGCAATCTGAAGCACCGCCTCGCCGAGCAGCGAGCTCGGGTCATTGATAATCAGCGATCGGCTCAGGCGGAGCGCGACACCCCTTCTCCGGGCGGCCGCGCGCCGCCCGTGCTCCGCGGTCCCCTAGCAGCAGCCGCTGGTCTTCACCTCAGGCGCCTTCTCGCCATAGGGGATCGACGTGCCGCATCCGGGGAAGATGCCGTAGTGGGTCGAGAAGCCGCCGATGAAGTCGAAATAGGGTTGGAAGCGCGAGGCCTCCAGCATCCGCCAGGTGTTGCCGCAGACCGGGAAGACGCGCCCCTTCTCGATCAGGTGGTGGTGGTCGAGCTCGAAGGCGTCCTCGGCGTGAGGGATGCCGCCCTTGTAGACCACCGCCTGGCCGTAATCCTCGCAGGCGGGCTCGAGATCGGCGATGTTGAAGAGCCGGTAGGTGGCCGAGTAGAACCTGGCCTGGCCGAGCTCGGCGGCGAGCGCGGGATCCGAAATATCGAGCGCCCGGTCGGCCACCAGCCGCGGGTCCTTGAAGCCCGCCTGCTTGGCGAGCGCGCCGAAATCGTTCCAGTAGAGCGCGCCCCCCAGGCACTCGCCGAAGATCACCGGATCCTTGCGGAGCTCGTCGCTAAGGCGGCGGTCGGCATAGACGTCGGAGAAGTAGAACTCGCCGCCTGGCTTCAAGAGCGCGCGCGCGCCATCGAACACGGCGCGCTTGTCGCTGGAGAGGTTGACGACGCAGTTGGAGACGATCACGTCGAAGCTTTCGGGCTCCAGGCCGAGCGCGCCCAAATCCTCGATATAGCCTTCCAAAAACCGCACATTGGCCGACCCGAACCCGAATCTCTCCCGGTGCCAGCCGATGTGGGCGTTGGCCACGGCGAGCTGTTCCGGCGTCATGTCGACGCCGACGACCTCGCCCGTCTCGCCGACGAGCTGAGCCAGCATGTAGGCGTCGCGGCCCGACCCGCAGCCCAGATCGAGCACGCGGGTGCCCTCGAGCGCCAAGGGCGTTACCAGACCGCAGCCGTAATATTTGGCCAGTACCTCGGGATGGATGTTGGCGAGCAGGACGCGGACGTAGCCGGGCATGTCCTCCGGCGTGCAGCAGGCCTCGGTCTTGAGGTCCGAAGACGTCTTCAGCGTCTTGCCGTAATAGTCCTTGACGGTCTCGATGTTCATGAACCAACCCCTCGCCCGGATGCCGAACCAGCGCGACCTATAACCCGGCGCG
>CAYVYD010000304.1:1563-3310 GCA_964454415.1 uncultured Hyphomicrobiaceae bacterium
CATGAACCAACCCCTCGCCCGGATGCCGAACCAGCGCGACCTATAACCCGGCGCGAGGCGGCTCTAGAAAACACAAGGACGTGATGAAATCGTCATCGAACGCGGGTCCACCGGCACCGCTCCGGCCGATGACTTGGATTCAGCCGCCCATTCGGCCCCAGTTAAGCCCGCCCTGGCGTTGGTTGACAATATCGATTTCCGGCCTAGACGCGCGGACGCGGCCAGCGTTCCCTATTCGATCTCCCAGGTGACGTCGACGCGCACCTCGATCGCCTGCTCGCCCGATTCGATCGGCACGTCGACCGATTTGGCCTCCATCGCCATGCGCGCCATGACCGGGCGCGGCGGCCGCGAGACGAGGCTTTCGCCGATCGAGAGAATGCGCCCGAGCTTGACGCCGGCCTCCTCCGCGTAGAGCGCGGCCTTGCCCATGGCGTCCTTGGTGGCGCGTTTGCGCGCCTCCTCCTCGAGCTTTTGCGGTTGGTCGATATCGAAGGTGACGCCGCCGATCTGATTGGCGCCGAGGGTGACGGCCTGATCGAGGATTTCTCCCAGCCGCTTGACGTCGCGCACGGCGATCTCGACCGAGTTGGTGACCCGGTAGCCGACGATTTCCTGCGGGCGCCCATCCTTGTAGTGCTGGTAGCGCGGATTGACCGCGAAGCTGGTGGTCTGGATGTCCTTGGCCGCGACGCCGGAAGTTTTCAGCTTGTCGACGATCTTGACCATCGCGGCGGAGTTCCCATCCAGCGCGGCCCGAGCGGTCTTGGCCTCGCTCACCACGCCGGTCCTGATATGGGCGATGTCGGCGGGCGCCTCGACGATGCCGGTGCCGGTCATGGTGATGACGCGGCGCTCGTCCTTCGAGATCGCCTGGGCCGGGACGGCCGCGAGGAAAGCCGCGAGCGAGAGGAAAAGGGCGAGGAGGAAGCGGGAGACCATGGCGGGGATCCGTGGTGAGGGTTGGCTGCTCTGACGCGGCGTGAAGGTGGCAGTCAAATCCGTCGCCAATGGGGCGGCGGGTCCGGTCCCGCCGCGCGGCGAAATCGGCCGGCGGCCGGCTCCGCGAAGCCCGCCTCTTGCATGTTGGTCACGGGTGCGGCACTGGTGGTCGCGGGGCCCGTAGCTCAACTGGTTAGAGCCGGCGGCTCATAACCGTCTGGTTGCAGGTTCGAATCCTGCCGGGCCCACCACCAAGTCTCCCATTTCCGGGCGTCTCCGGGGCACTCCTGGAAAGCGCCCGCCATTTCCGCGGGTTAGCGGATTATTTCGCCGGATCGTCTGTTCCGGAGACGCGGGTTTGGCGCCGTTTCCGGGCAAATTGGCCGTCCGTCTCGCTCGGGCCTTTTCGGGGACCACACCTTTGCCGGATGCGAAGGCAGGCTGGGGCCGCTAGCGCGCGGGATCTCCGAAGCCGAGCAGGTCGCGCTGGGCCGACCACGCGAAGGGCAGGCGGCCTATCCGCTTGAGCCGCTTGGCGGTCAGATCGACGGGCTGGGTTCCGGCGACGATCGCCTCGATGATGTCGGGCGCAAGGAAGGCGAGCGGCAGAACCCGGCTGATCTCGTTGCGGTCCTCGGCGTCGCCCTCTGCCAAGCCGGTGATGGTGGGATCGCCACCTTCGGTCAATTGATGCATCCAGCGATGCGCCCTGGCGATCAGCATGATGAGCGCGTCGTCCGGCTCACGGCTTGCTCCTTGAGTGAGGACAAGTTTGGCTTCGACGCCGCGGCGTTTGATCGCTAAC
>CAYVYD010000305.1:0-3295 GCA_964454415.1 uncultured Hyphomicrobiaceae bacterium
TCATGGGGCCGATGACCTTTCTCACCTTGCTCGTCGCCGCGCTTGGCGGGTTCTGGCTCGCCGCGGTTCACATGAAAAAGCAGGTGGCCTCGCTCGGGCTCGTCATCACCCATGCGACCGTCGCCATCACCGGTGTCCTGTTTCTGGTCGGCATCACCTTCCTGTTCGAGGCAATGACGGAGTCCATGAAGTCCGATCCCAACAAGCTCGAAGGCGCGCTGCAAAGGAATGGGACGACGCCGTGAGAGGGCGGTGCGTGGCCGTCAACGCCATTGCTGTCGCAATGGCGCTATCCTAAACTTCTATATTGCACTGAATTCAACGAAATCCGGTGCTGATAACGAACTCGGGAGGAACGACAGATGTATTTGCTCTACGCACTTGGTGTCTTCGCCGTGGCGGCGATCGGCGGCTTGATCATGGCCAACAATATTTTCAACGGGAAACTCGCTCCCTGGCCGCTTTCGCTTCTGCACGCCGCCCTCGGCGCCACCGGTCTCGTTCTGGTCTTGCTGGCCGTGATGTCCTCAATGGGTCAGGCCGCCAGCGGCGCCGGCGGCAATGCCGGAATCATCACCGCCGGGATCCTGCTGGTCACGGCCCTTGGCGGCTTTTTCCTCGCCTCGTTCCATCTGCGCAGCAAGCTCGCGCCGGGGGGCATCGTGATCCTGCATGCGAGCCTCGGCATACTCGGCGTCCTGATGATCGTCCTGCTCGCCTTCGTGCTCAATGCGAACCCGGATCTGAGCGACGTCGGCGCCGTCGCACCGAACCTGCGCTGACGACTAGGTGCGGCTGTTCGGACATCCGCTGCACCCGATGGTGGTGCACTTTCCCATCGCCCTTTGGACGCTGGGAACGTGCTTCGACCTAGCTGCCCTGGCGGGCTGGCCTGAATTCTGGCGGCCCGCCGGGCAACTCATCCTGATCGGCGTGGGCATCGGCGTGATATCGGCGACCGCCGGCGCCATCGATTACGTCGCCATGGGCGATGACGAGCCGGCGCGCAAGACCGCCGACACCCACCTGATGCTGATGGGCAGCGCCTGGTCGATCTATCTGATGGCCTATATCCTGCGCCTGTCGCAGGGCGCGCTCACAGCCGAGCCGGCCTTGGCGCCGGCGCTGCTCTCCATTGTCGGATTTTTCGTGATGGCGGCGGGCGCCTATTTCGGCGGCAAGCTGGTCTACGCCCACGGCGTCGGCGTCAGCTTGAAAAAGCGTTCGGCGCATAGGAGCTGAAAGCGCCGGAAACCGCCGCCGGTGGCCGCAAAGCGCCTTGAGAAAATGGTGGAGCCAGGCGGGATCGAACCGCCGACCTCGTGAATGCCATTCACGCGCTCTCCCAACTGAGCTATGGCCCCATGCAAAGGGTGTTCAAGCCGCGCCGCGTTTCCGGATGCGCTGCCGCCGCGCGGCCCAAGTCGAGTCACTAACAAGCACGCCAGCGAAGCAGGCGCAAGATCGCCCCACCGCTCAACTCCCCTGGTCGTCCGATTGGATGGGCGAGCCGATGATACCCTCGACGTCGGGCTCCTCGTCGTCCTCCTCCTCCAGGAACGTATCCTCGTCGTCGTCGGGGAGTTTGGCGTCCTCCTCCTCGTCGTCGAGATCGACGATCGCCTCCTCGTCGTCGAGGTCGGGGATATCATCGTCACTGGCCTCGGCCGCCTCGGCCTCGTCGAGGCTTATCAACTCGGGCTCCACCACGGAGGTCTTCGACTTCGTCTCCGGCACCTCCTCGGGCTCGGCCTCGGCCTCGACCTTGACCTCCTCGACCTCCGGCTCCGGCGGTTTGGCGGACTTCTCCTCGGCAAACGACGCCCCGCAAACGACGCAAACCACGGGTTCCCGACCGAGATCGTAGAACTTCGCCCCGCAGCTTTTGCAGTGCCGTTTCTTACCCCTTACGTCCTTCGACATGGGCATCACCAAATCCTGATAGCAGCGGCCACCCATTGCCATGATGAGCACCACCTGTCAAAAGCAAAAAAACACCGCTCATCCAGGTCTGAATCCGCTGCCATTGACAGCTCTTGCCGGTGCCTGCTGAATGGCGCGGCTCCGAAGCATCTGGCGCGTTCGCCCCCGGGGCTCCGCCGCCAGCCGCACCAGCCCGGACCCCGACCATGCCACAGCCGCTGACCTCGCTTCAATCCGGCCCGCTCAAGGGCCGCGCGGGAGTTCCCGGCGACAAGTCGATTTCGCACCGGGCGCTGCTGCTGGGCGCGATTTCGACCGGCGTCACTAGGATCACTGGACTGCTGGAGGCCGAGGACGTCCTCGCCACCGGCCGCGCCGTAGCGGCGCTCGGCGCCCATGTGACGTCCGAGGCCGGGACCTGGATCGTCAAGGGCCGCGGCGTCGGCGGATTGCGCCAGCCCGCCGCCCCCCTCGACCTTGGCAATTCGGGCACCGGCGCCAGGCTGCTGATGGGCATCGTCGCCGGCCACGACATGACCACGACGATCACCGGCGACGCCTCGCTCCGCAAGCGGCCGATGGGACGCGTCCTGGAGCCCCTGCGGCGGATGGGCCTGGTGGTCGAGGATGATCGCGAGACGCTGCCGCTGACGCTGGTCGGCACCTCCGACCTGATCCCCATCGAATACCAGCTCCCCGTCCCCTCCGCCCAGGTGAAGTCGGCCCTGCTGCTGGCCGGCCTGCACGCGCCCGGGCGCACCAGCGTCATCGAGCCCGTGCCAACACGGGACCACACCGAGCGCATGCTCGCCCAATTCGGCGCCGGCATCGAGATCGCCGAGCGGGCGGGCGGGCGCACGATCACCGTCGCGGGCGACGCCGAGCTCCAGGGCTGCGAGGTTGAGGTGCCGGGCGATCCCAGCTCCGCCGCCTTTCTCGCCGCCGCGGCGCTGATCGCCGAGGGCTCCGACGTCGCAATCGAGAACGTGCTTATCAACCCGACGCGTACCGGCTTCTACCGCTGCCTGGAGGAGATGGGGGCGGACATCTCCTTCGAGAACGAGCGCCAAAGCGGCGGCGAGACGATAGCCGACATCCGCGTCCGCTCCTCGTCCCTGCGCGGAATCACGGTTGCGGCCGCCCGCGCGCCCTCGATGATCGACGAATATCCCTGCCTCGCCGCCGTCGCCGCTGTGGCCCGCGGCGAGACGCGCATGGAGGGTCTCTCGGAGCTGCGCGTCAAGGAGAGCGACCGGCTTGCCGCCACCGACCGGGGGCTTCGCGCCTGCGGCGTAGCCTCGCGCATCGAAGGCGACTGCCTGATCGTCTCGGGCGGCGAGGTGGCGGGCGGCGCGCTGATCGAGACCCATAT
>CAYVYD010000306.1:0-1523 GCA_964454415.1 uncultured Hyphomicrobiaceae bacterium
TAGCGAAAGATCGATGGACTCGGACCCGCAGCATTGTTTTGCATAATTTTCGATAATTTGAAGTTCGGCTAAATGGAAATAACTATCCGCCCGGGCAATCAGACAAAGAAGGGGCACGCCACGGCCACGGCAAATTGCTTTTATCGCATTCCATCTCTCGTTCGTTTCTAACTTCGTCGGTGTGATTTCGGGGGATGTTCCATGACTGAATGTTGATTGTTTCAATGCCTCATCGATCACCCGCCGGGCCATTCCAAAAGTTTCAACAAAAAAGTCCTCGAGCGGTTCTTGTACCACGCCATCATAATCAAACACCGCCGTAATTCGGTCGAGGCGGAACGAACGTTGGGCGTTCCTTTCGTGACATTTTGCAACCAGAACCGGACAGTCGTGGGCACCTAGTTTGATTCCCCAAACGGTAATCCTGCGGATGCTTTTGTTCTGCTTGCCATCAATATACTCAATGACAAATGATTGCCCTTCAGCGTAGCCGAGCAGATGCCTGCTTTCGTCGTGATCGTGTGTTGAGTCTGGAGAGGGATTGAATGCTTCGGCGTCGTCCTCATCGGGCAATTCGATCGATATCGATCGAGGCAGAGGAGGTTCCGGTTGTCGTTCAGATTTACGAACAAAAAACTGACGCAGCTGATCCGAGACAAACATCGCGAGATTTAATCCAAACTGAATTCAGTATGGGCAACTTATTAACAATGTCATGGTGCAAGCAAGCCGCCTCTTTCAAGTGAATATTAGCTGTGAGATGGCCATCATCATCGTCGCGCATCCCTCGTCTCTTAAATCTCCGCATCGATCAGCCCTTCGAGGGCGTCCAGGAACCGCGGGTCGTAGGCTTCGTCGACATGATTGTTGTTCCAAAGGCCCGACCTCCGCACCCGCTCGCGGTCCGAAGAACGGCCGAGCCAACCGCCGGACGCAGGATCCAAGGGAGGTTTCTCGAAATTGCTCAGCAGGGCGATCGAGTTGCGCTCGATCAGCCCGCGCAGGCTCTCCGGCCCCGGCGCGTCCTCGACCGCGAGCCAGAGGAACGGCATGGCGCGGATGAATTCGCTCACCGCGATCTCCATGCCGCCTTCGCTCTTGCGGATATTATCGGGGTCCACGGCGAGCCTGGCGGCGGCCTTCCGGAAATCCCCGCCGACGCCCCAGGAGTGTGGCCCGTCGACACCGAAGCGGTGCTTGAGCGCGGACCCGACGAGATCGCGGAACACCGACGTGCGGTGGTTGCCGCCGCCGGTCTTCTCGACGCCGCGGTGTTTCGCCAATCGCCCCCAAAGCGTGGTGCGCGAGGTGGCGGTTAGCGCGTGGGTGCCGACGCGCACGACGCGCGGTCCATCGCCGCTGTCGAGGCGGCTCTCGCCCGCCTCGAAGAAGAAATAGACGCCGCGGCCGGGCCAGGACATGCGGCCATCGCAATTGGCGAGCAGCCGGCGTCCACCCACCGCCTGCTGCAGCTTTCCGAGCAGGCCATAGAAACGGACCAGATCAGACAGCCGGTCCATGGG
>CAYVYD010000306.1:1533-3291 GCA_964454415.1 uncultured Hyphomicrobiaceae bacterium
GGGTGTGCCGGTCTAGCCAGCTCAACTGTTCGCCGATCCGGCGCCCCTCGAGCGGAATTTCGATTTCGACGCCGCGATCCCGCAAGGGGCCGACAAGGAATTCCCGGTAGCGCTGGCCGGCGAGAAAAACGACGTGGCTGACGTTAGGCATGGCATCGCCGATACGGGCGAGGACGTTCCTGGCCCAGCGCCGGCGCTCGGCAACCGGCATGGTGTTGAGGGTCTTGTCGTAGGGCGCGATGAACGAGTCGGGCGCGATCAGGCCGTGTTCGGCCGAGAGAATGAACCAGGGACTTCCGCTTGCCTCGACGTAGCGGCGGGCCTTCACGAACCAGGCGGACGTGTAAAGGTCCTTCGCCGGGGCGGGCGATGCCCTCTTCTGCCCCACGCAGGAGACGAGATAAACGCTGCCTGGCCGATCCATTGATCGAGAATAGACGGTGTTGCGCTTCTTCCCAAGTCTTTGTGGTAATTGTTGGACTTGCGTGTAACGACCTTGGCTTGGGGAAGAATGGTATGGACGAAAAGCAACTTGGAAGGCTCGAGAAAGTCGACCTGCGGGAATATTGGAACTCAGAACCTGGCGACTTCACACCCTGGCTTGCACAAGAGGAGAACATCGAACTGCTGGGTAACGCCATCGGACTCGAGCTCGAAGTCGAAGCCCAAGAGAGGAATGTCGGCCCGTTCCGCGCCGACATTTTGTGCAAAAACTTAGAGGACGGAGAGTGGGTCCTCATAGAAAACCAGCTTGAGCAAACGGACCATATTCATTTAGGCCAGCTGATGACTTACGCCGCAGGGCTGAGCGCGGTGACAATTGTTTGGATTTCACCCAACTTCAGAGAAGAGCATCGCGCGGCGCTCGACTGGCTCAACGAGATCACCGACGAACGCTTCAATTTCTTCGGCCTGGAAATAGAGTTGTGGCAAATCGGCGGCCCGCCAGCCGCGCCAAAATTCAACCTAGCCTCAAAACCCAATAACTGGACGCAAGCGGTGGCGGACGCCGCGAAGGAAATCACGTCCGAGACAGGTAAACTTCAACGGGAATTTTGGTCCGAATTTCAAAATTACATGCAACAAGAAAATTCGCCAGTTAGGGCTACGAAGGCACATCCTCAAAATTGGATGGCCATGGCCATCGGGAGAAGCGGGCTCAATCTATTGGCCGCAATCTCCTCATGGGATTTCGTAAATCACTGCTATCGCCAAGAATCGTTTCTGCGAGCAGAGCTCACTCTTTCGGACGAAAACGCAAAATTCTTCTTCGACCAACTGATACAAGAAAAGGATGCGATTGAAGCCGAGCTTGGAACAAAGCTGCATTGGTACAACCAAGCCGATGTCATGAGCTGCCGAATTTATATCGAGCGCAACGCCGATATCGAGAACCGCGACAGCTGGCCGGAACTGTTCGAATGGTTGAGGGTGAAACTGGAGGCGCTCAACACCGTATTTCGACAGCGTGTCAAAAACCTCCAGATCGAAACTTGACGGTCGATCGACTAACGCTGTTGCGACGACGAAGTGATCGCGGCGGCAGACGCCGTCCCTATCGCTACGGCCTCCACGCACCAAGCGGCAGTTCAGGCATTAGGGGGAGGGCTCGGAGCGGGGCGGCGGCCAAGGGCGCCGCCATTGGATCCGAAACGCCCCATTGGATGCCCGGAACGAGTCCGGGCATGACGAGGGAGGCGCGGGGCCGTTGCAACCGTCCGCCGCATTCGGCGCGGCTTGACCCTTCCCCCTCGTCAT
>CAYVYD010000307.1:0-3279 GCA_964454415.1 uncultured Hyphomicrobiaceae bacterium
GGAAACAGCTCGTCGAGCTCCTCCCTGACGCGGTCAAGCTTGGACAAGGCTCTCCCCCCTTTGGTAACCCTCGGCCGCGGCGTCGTCGTGGACGCCGCGCCGCAGGATGAGCGCGAACAGCAACCCCATGGCGACGAGCCCCAGGGGAACGAGCGTGGCCCCAGCCACGGAGCGAGCCACCAGCGGGCTTGCCCAGACCGCGGCGAGGCCCGAAATCTCGTAAGGCAGGAAGCCGCGCTCGAGCCCGTATGCGGCGAAAAAGGCGAGCGCCACGGCCATCACCGTCATGTCGTAATCGAGCACATAGGGCGTCGCCAGCAGGCTCGCGACGGCGAGCGCGGCGGCCTTGAGCGGATAGGCCGCGGGCGAGCGCCACAGCCGGACCAGGCCGGCGGCGACCGCGACCGCGGTCACGCCCTGCAACGCGTAGGCGCCGCCGGGCGGCACGCCCCAGCTCCGCGCCGCGGAGAAGACGCTTTGGATTTTCTCCCAGCCGGTGCCGCCCGCTTCGAGCACCACATCGCGGGTGAAGCGCGTGCTCTCCAAAAAGGCGGTCCAGGTCTCCGCCCCGAAGAGGAGCGCCGAAAGGCCCGCCGCGCAAAACACTGTTACGGCCGCGGCCGCGAAGCTGCGCCAGCGACCGGTCGCCGCCAGCACCAGCGGGATCAGCACGCCGAATTGCGGCTTGTAGGCGAGCAGGCCGATCAGGACCCCGGCAACGATCGGACGGCGGTCGAGCACGACGAGCGCGCCGCCCAGCAGCGCCGCCGTCAGGAATCCGTTCTGGCCGTGACCGATATTGACGAAGACGGCGGGGTAGGCGAGGGCGATCAGCATGACCATGCGCAATTCAGGCCCGCGCAAGATGGCGCGCATGGCGGCGAGATAGGCGCCGAGCGTGGCGGCGAGCCAGACCGCCAGTGCAGGCCCATAGGGAAGAAGCGCCAGCAGCGCAGCAACGCCCAGGAAGAGCGGCGGATAGTGCCAGCCGTAGAACGGCACCTGCCGGCCGCCGAAGGCCTCGCGCTGCGCCGCGTAATGCTGCACCGGATCGTAGACCGCCTCGGGCCTGCCCTCGAGCGCCAGCCGGCCGGCCGCCCAGACGTTGGAGAAGTCGGTGCCGATCGGCTTGCCGTTGCGGTCGACGAGCCCGTCGGCGAGCCCCATCCAGACGACGATCGCGACAGCCGCAAGGCCCAGCATGATGAGCGAATAGGCGCGCAGGCGCCCGGCCGTGAGCCAGCTTCCGCTGCGTATGGATCCGATCAGGGTCATGCCGTTCCGCGGCCTCGTGGGAAGTGGTCCACTTCGCATCGCGGCCAGCATAGGAACGCACGCATTAAGGCGCGCTTAACGCTTTGCCGCCGAGCGGGCAGGGCACGGAAAAGAAGCTTATTTTGTTACCGCAACGTCACGTTTCGTGGTTAGAATCAAACCGGAAAAGCCCCTGATTCGTCGTGTTTATTTCGATGTCTCGGCGTGGTCTTGCGGTCGCCGGCGAGTAATCCCAAATCAATAAATGACGGTTATGCTTATCAAGTGCTGAACAGGTCGGGGGCGGTTCGCGCAGATGGAGCCAACTCATGAAAGCATCCCCCGTTCATCTGGTCTTCGGCAACGCGGCCTTTAGCGACCACGAGCAAGTGGTCTTCGCCTCCGATCCGGCCTCGGGTCTCAAGGCCATCATCGCCATCCATTCCACCGCGCTCGGGCCAGCCATGGGCGGCACCCGCATGCGGTCCTACGAGTCCGAAGCGGCCGCGCTCAAGGACGCGCTCCGGCTTTCCCGCGCGATGACCTATAAGAACGCGCTTGCCGGCGTCGCCTTCGGCGGCGGCAAGGCGGTGATCCTGGGCGATCCCGCGCGCGCCAAGTCGCCGGCGCTGCTGCGGGCCTTTGGCCGGCAGGTCGACACCCTGGCCGGCCGCTTCGTCACCGGCGAGGACGTCGGCATCTCGATGGCCGACGTCCAGGAGATGCGGGCCGCGACGCGCCACGTCCGCGGCATCGCCGAGGGCCGGGCCGGCGATCCCTCGCCGCATACCGCCTTCGGCGTCTACAAGGGCATCGCCGCCGCGCTGGAGCACCGGCTGGGCGCCTCCAAGCTGCGCGGCATCACCGTCTGCGTCCAAGGTCTCGGCCATGTGGGCATGGCGCTCTGCGACCTGCTGCACGACGCCGGCGCCGAGCTCGTCGTCGCCGACATCCGCGAGGCGGCGGTCAGACAGGCCTGCGAGCGTTTCGGCGCCACCGCGGTCGAGCCCGCCACCGCCCACGCCGCCGATTGCGACGTCTTCGCCCCCTGCGCGCTGGGCGGCGTGCTGAACGAACGCACCATCCCCGAGATCCGCGCCGGCATCGTCGCGGGCGCCGCCAACAACCAGCTCGAGCGCGCGAGCGACGGCGAGCTGCTCAAGGGGTACGGCATCCTCTACGCGCCCGATTACGTGATCAACGCGGGCGGCGTCATTTCCATTTCGCATGAGGGCCCCGACTTCGATCTCGGCCTGATGCGCCGCGACGTGGCGCGCATCGCCGACACCCTGGCGTTGATCTTCAAGCGCGCCGCGGAGGAGGACCGCGCCACCTCGGCGGTCGCCGACGCCATCGCCGAGGAGAAGATCAAGGGCGCGCATCCTCGCAGCGCCGCCGCCTGACGCATCAAGGGTCTGCGCCGCACTTTTTTTGTCCCGCGCGGGTGACCCAGCGTTTTTTCTTGCCCCGCGCTTTTTCTTGCCCCGCGCTTTTTCTTGCCCCGCGCTTTTTCTTGCCAATGTCACAATCGGGCGCTACCTCCCGCTGCGGAACCGGACCCATGGACTTTCTCTCGAAAAATCTGGCGCGGGTGAAACCCTCGCCAACCATCGCCGTCGCCAACAAGGCGCGCGAGCTCAAGGCCGCCGGCCATGACGTCATCGGTCTGGGCGCGGGCGAGCCCGACTTCGACACCCCCGACAACGTCAAGCAGGCGGCGATCGACGCCATCAACCGCGGCGAGACCAAATACACCGCCGTCGACGGCATCCCCGAGCTCAAGCGTGCGATCAGCGCCAAGTTCGAACGCGAGAACGGCCTCACCTATTCCCCGGCCCAGATCAGCGTCGGGGCGGGTGGAAAGCAGGTGCTCTACAACGCCCTCGTCGCGACGCTGAACCCGGGCGACGAGGTGATCATACCGGCACCCTATTGGGTGAGCTATCCCGACATCGTGCTGCTGGGCGGCGGCACGCCGGTGGTGGTCGAGACGCGTATCGAGGAGGGCTTCAAGCTCACCCCCGA
>CAYVYD010000308.1:0-364 GCA_964454415.1 uncultured Hyphomicrobiaceae bacterium
GCGATACCCAACGGCACCGCGACTGCGCCTGCTGCCAGGGCGTCCTGGCCGGCGGCACCGTGGCCGAAGCGCCGCCCCTCCTGCCGAAGCTGCGGCTGACCGCCGCGCCGATTTTCGTCACCGCCGGACCGATCATGGCCGGCAGCCACCCCCTGGCGGCGGAGAGCTGGGGACCCCCCCGACGCGTCTGACAGTTCGGATTGCGCGCATCCGCGCCCGCTTCCACGACAACCACAACCAGGGCGCATCCAATGAGGGCGAGCCGCGCGCCGCCCATCGTGATCAGTGATTCAAATGTTGGGGGAACCAATGTCGAAATATTTACGCAACGCGTCCCGCGCCGCCGCATTGGCGGCCCTGGGGC
>CAYVYD010000308.1:374-3268 GCA_964454415.1 uncultured Hyphomicrobiaceae bacterium
CTCGCACGTGCCGGTCAACACCGGCGGCGCCTGGAGGATCGAGGACGGCGAACTGAAAGCAGCCCCCCGGGTCGACGACCACGGGCCGATCGGCGTCATGGCCGATCACCGCCACAAGCCGGGGCAGCTGATGCTCTCCTACCGCTTCATGCGGATGTGGATGGAGGACAACCTGATCGGCGAGAACGAGGTGTCCCCGGCCGGGATCGCCGCCAACGTGCCGAACATCTTCTTCGGCAACGCGCCGTTCCCGACGGGCGTGGCGCCCAATCTGCGCGTCGTGCCGATCAACATGCTGATGGACATGCACATGTTCGGCGCCATGTACGGCCTCACCGACCGCGTCACGCTGATGGGCATGGTGCCCTACATCGAGAAATCGATGGAGCATCTGACCTTCCTGGGTCCGCGGGGAACGGCGCTGCGCGGCGCCTTCACCACCTCCTCCGATGGCATCGGCGACATATCCGGCACCGCCATGATCGGCATCATCGAGCACGAGTCGCCCGAGCGCGAGCTCCACGTCGACGTCGATCTCGGCCTTTCGGCGCCGACCGGCTCGATCACCGAGAGCGACGACGTGCTGACACCGATCGGCACCCGGCCCGTCCAGCGGCTGCCCTATCCGATGCAGCTCGGCTCGGGCACCTGGGACTTCCTGCCGGGCGCGCTCTACACCGAGCGCGAGGGCAATCTCTCCTGGGGCGCCCAGTGGCGCGGCACGATCCGGCTGGAGGGGAGCAACGACGAGGACTATTCGCTGGGCGACAAGCACATGGGGACCGCCTGGCTGGCCTATGCCTGGATGCCCTGGATGAGCACCTCGTTTCGCGTGGCGGGTGAGACCATGGGCGACATCGACGGCATCGACCCGCAGATCGTGGCACCGGTCCAGACCGCCAACCCGAACTTCCAGGGGGGCGACCGGGTCGATCTGCTGCTCGGCGTCAACCTGATCGCGCGCGAGGACGCCGGACCGCTATGCGGCCACCGGCTGGCGCTAGAGGCCGGCATGCCGGTCTATCAGGACCTCAACGGCCCGCAGCTCTCGACCGACTGGACCTTCACCGTCGGCTGGCAGAAGACGCTCAACGACTGCTAGCGGTCATCCGGTTGGACCGCGCCCGGCGCGGCGCTGGGCGCGGTCCGTCCGCCTCAAGTCTAGTTGCCGGCCCGCGCGACCGCGCGCTAGCATTCGTCCACTTGCGAGCGCAGCGCCGGAGCAAGGCCTGTCAAGGCCTCCCGGCCTCGAAAGGACTCTGGGAGAACCCCATGACCAAACCCGATCTGCCGCGCGAGCGCGGCCTCTTCGAACTTTACGAGAAGGACGCGGAAGCCGCCGACGCGCTGATATTCGGACGCAGGGCCGGCTTCGGGCGCCGCGGGTTTCTCAAGGGCGCGGGGCTCGCGGCCGCGAGCGCGGCGCTCGGTGCCGCGATCCCCTTCCACCGCAACATGCCGGCGGGCTTCATTCCCGTCGCGCTGGCCGAAGGCGGCGGCGCGCTCGCCGGCAAGGAGGGGCTCACCGTCCTCAACGACCGTCCGCTCAATGCCGAGACGCCGGCGCATCTGCTCGACGATCCGGTGACGCCGACCGCGCGCCATTTCATCCGCAACAACGGCTTGCCGCCGGAGCGGGCGAGCGCCGCCGATTGGACGCTCACCATCGACGGGCTTGTGGAGAAGCCGATGAAGCTCTCGATCGCCGATCTGCGGAAGCAATTCGAGGCGGTCGATCTGGCGCTGCAGCTCGAATGCGGCGGCAACGGCCGCAGCGGCTTCGATCCGCCAGCCAAGGGCAATCAGTGGACCCAGGGGGCGGTCGCCTGCGCCAAATGGCGCGGCGTGCGGCTCGCCGACGTGCTGAGGGCCGCCGGCGTCAAGAAGAACGTCGTCTATACGGCGCATGAGGGCGCCGACCTCCACCTCTCGGGCGATCCCGAGAAGAAGCCGATTTCGCGCGGCGTGCCGATCAAGAAGGCGCTCGATCCCAACAACCTGATCGCCTTCCAACAGAACGGCGCCGACATCCACCCGATGAACGGCGCGCCGTTGCGGTTGGTGGTGCCGGGCTGGCCCGGTTCCTGCTCGCAGAAATGGCTGACCCGCATTTGGCTGCGCGACACGGTCCATGACGGCGAGAAGATGACGGGCGCCTCCTACCGCGTCCCCGCCCATCCCATCGCTCCCGGCGAAAAGGTCGAGGAGAAGGATTTCGTGATCATCGAGGCGATGCCGGTGAAATCGATCATCACCCGTCCGCAGACGGGGCTGAAGACGGCCGGCCGCAGCCTCGAGGTCGGCGGCCACGCCTGGGCGGGCGACCGCAAGGTCAAGGAGATGCACGTCTCGATCGATTTCGGGTCGACCTGGCAGAAGGCCGAGCTCGCCACTCCGGTCAACCCCTATGCCTGGCAGCAATGGAAGGCGAGGGTGGCGTTCCCGGAGCCGGGCTACTACGAGGTCTGGGCGCGGGCGACGGACGAGACAGGCGTCATGCAGCCGCACGCGGTCGCCTGGAACCCGAAAGGCTATCTCAACAACTCGATGCACCGCATCGCCGTCACCGTCGGCTGAGCGTGGGGAGATCAGCCACTGCACTGGCCGTGGCGGCGTTCCTGGCGGGCGCGCTGGCGGCCACCCCTCTTCGCGCCGAAGCCCAGGACGATGCGGGCCTGCCCGCGGGCAAGGGCCGCGAGGAGGTCGAGCTCTATTGCTCGGCCTGCCATTCGCTGAAGCTCGTCACCCAGCAGGGCCTGACCCGCGAGGCCTGGGACGAGCTCTTGGTGTGGATGGTCGAGGAGCAGGGCATGGCCGAGATCTCGTCCGACGACCGCAAGATCGTGCTCGATTATCTGGCACGCGAGCTCAGCATCGAGCGCGTCCGCGAAATG
>CAYVYD010000309.1:0-3247 GCA_964454415.1 uncultured Hyphomicrobiaceae bacterium
GGTGGCTATTGCGGCCTCGGTCAAACCGGCGTCGCCTGCCAGCTCGGCACCGGCGTCGAGGCTCCCGCCTAGGCACCGCCCCGCTTCGGTATGCCCAGCCCCGTGCCGGGCCGCCCAATAGGCCCGCCCCGGGCCTGCCGTTCCCTCCCGAATGGACCCCGCGACAAGCCCGAGGCTGACGGGGCGAGCGAGGCTGTGCGAAACGGGATTCAGGAGATGTCGAGCGCGTAGCGCTTGAGCTCCTCGAGGGAGGCGATCTCCAGCGTCGCCTCATGCGTCGCCGCCAGCACGACGCGGGGCGCCGCGCCGGCCTCCAGCGCCTCCTTCCAGCGCGCCGCGCACAGGCACCAGCGGTCGCCGGGCTCGAGGCCCGAAAAGCCGAATTCGGGCAGCGGCGTCGACAGGTCGTTGCCGCGCGCCTTGGAGAAGGCGAGAAACTCCGCCGTCATCTCGACGCAGACCGTATGCACGCCGCGGTCCCGCGGCCCGGTCTCGCAGCAGCCGGTGCGGAAGAAGCCCGTGAGGGGCCGCAGCGAGCACACCTCGATCGGCTCGCCGAAGACGTTGCGCTGGGGGATCTCGCCCGCTTCCTCGCCCTCGGGCTCGTTCACCGCTCCGCTCCGCCGGGCGAGGCGACCCGGCGCGGTTTGCGGTCGGGCCAGGGCACGCCCTCGGCCGGCGAGCTCTGCAGCCGCGTCACTCCCTGCAGCCAGGGGAGCCCCGGCTCGCCGGCGGCCGCGGCCATCACCGGGGGGCGGTCCTTGGCCTCGATCACGGCGCGGCACTGGGCCGGCATCTGCGCCATGGTTATGTCGGGGCGCACCCTCGGCATTTCCGGTTCCTTGCGCGGCTTCATCGCCCGGCGCAACATCGCGTACCAGTCCTCGAGCTGCTGTCCGCAGCCCTCGCCCGGCGGCGGCGCTGGCTGCTCGACGCAGTCCGGATTGCCGCGCGGGCAATTGAGCCGCACGTGAAAATGGTAGTGGTGCGACCACCAGGGCCGGATCCTGCTAAGCCAGGCGCGGTTCTCGCCGGCGGTCTCGCATAGCTTCTTCTTGATCGCCGGGTGGACGAAGATGCGCGCGACCTCGGGGTATGACGCCGCCCGGCGCAGCAACCGCATATGCGCGTCTGTCCAGATCGTCTCGTCGATCGAGAGCTGGTCGGGGGCGAGCACCGAGACCGCGCTGACGTCCTCGCGTTCCTGCGCCGTCATCCGCCGGTCCGGCATCGGCATCAGCCAGATATCGGCGTCGAGCCCGATCTGATGGCTGGCGTGCCCGCCGTCCATCGGCCCGCCGCGCGGCTGCGCCATGTCACCCACCAGCAGGCCCGGCCAACCGTCGCGCGTCCTGGCGTCGATCGCCAGCCGCTCGACGTAGCGGACGAGGACGGGGTGTCCCCAGAAGCGGTTGCGCGACAGCCGCATCGCCTGCCAGGCGGGGCCGTTGACGGGCAACATCTCGCCGCCCGCGAGGCAGCCCCTCGTATAGGAGCCGAAGGAGCGGGTGGCGAGATCGGCCGGATATCTCTCGGCGCCGAAAAGCGCTTTGGCGGGAGGCTGCGCCCGCGCGGGCGCGGCCGCCGCAAGCGCCAGACCGGCGAGCGCACAGATGGTGAGTGAGCGTAACATTCGCACCCCCTTGACCTCGGCGAACGGAGCACAAGCTAACACAGATTCTTGCAAAATTATGACTGAGACCCTAGAGCCTTTCCTCTTCATATGGAACCATTCCGACGGCGCGCTTTTGCGCCAGGATCAAGCAAAGGCACGAAGGGCGTATCGGGCGTACGGCCGAGGGGCTTTGCGCCGGTGATGGCGCAAAAGCGCACCGCCAGACATGGGTTTGCGATTGGCGGGCGCCCCTCGACCGCCGGGCGCGCGGGCGATATCCTTTGCCCCAACCGGCCTGGACGGCCAAGCACGGAACCAAGCACCAGGGAGTTGAATCGATGCAGAGTTGGCGCGTCTATTTGTCGGGCGAAATCCACACCGATTGGCGGGACCGCATCGCCGAGGGCGTCGCCCGCGCCAAGCTGCCGGTCGAGCTGTCGGCGCCGGTGACCAATCACGGCTTTTCGGACGACTGCGGCGCCGTCATTCTGGGCGAGGAAGACAAATCCTTTTGGCGCGACCACAAGGGCGCCAAGCTGAACGCCATCCGCACCCGCACGCTGATCGAGAAGGCGGACGTCGTCGTGGTCCGCTTCGGCGACAAGTACAAGCAGTGGAACGCCGCCTTCGACGCGGGCTTGGCGGCGGCGCTCGGCAAGGCGCTCGTCGTCCTCCACGACCCCGACCTCACCCACCCCCTCAAGGAGGTGGACGGCGCCGCGCTCGCCGTCGCCGAAACGGCCGAGCAGGTGGTCGACATCCTGCGTTACGTGATCACCGGCGAGATCGAGACGGAGGCGCGCGGCCGGGCCGCCGCCGAGTAGGGGGCGCGCCGTTGAGCAAATCCCCCTACGAGGTTCTCGGCGTCGACAAGAAGGCCTCCGACGACGAGATCCGAAAGGCCTACCGCAAGCTCGCCAAGTCGCTGCATCCCGACCTCAACCCCGGCGACAAGGAGGCCGAGGAGCGCTTCAAGGAGGTCTCCGCCGCTTTCGCCATAATCGGCGACGCGAAGAAGCGGGCGGCCTATGACCGGGGCGAGATCGACGAGACCGGCGCCGAGCGGCCCCAGTGGCAATCCTACCGCCAATATGCCGACACCGACGCGCGCCACCACTATCACACCAACGCCGGCTACGAGGACTTCGCCGATCTGGGCGACATCTTCGGCGACCTGTTCGGCAAGGGGGCCCGCGCGCGCGCCGGCCCGATCCGCGGCGCCGACGTGCGCTATCACCTCAGAATCGGCTTTCTCGAGGCCGCCAGGGGCGAGAAGAAGCGGGTCACCATGCCCGACGGCAAGAGCCTCGACGTCACCATCCCCCGCGGCGTCGCCGACGGCGCCACCGTCCGCCTCAAGGGCAAGGGCGGTCCCGGTCGCCAGGGCGCGCCGGCGGGCGACGCGCTGATCGAGATCGAGATTGAGCCGCACCCGGTCTTCACCCGCGACGGGCTCGACGTGCTGATCGATTTGCCGATCGCCCTCGACGAGGCGGTGCTGGGCGGCAAGGTCGACGTGCCGACCGTCGGCGGGCGGGTCTCTATGACCGTGCCGGCGGGTGTCAACAGCGGCCGGGTGATGCGGCTCAAGGGGCGCGGCATCAAGGACCGGAGCGGCCGCCAGGGCGACCA